>JAITEO010000077.1 GCA_031281985.1 Zoogloeaceae bacterium
CCCGTGGCAATCCAGACGGCCTTTCTGCTTACTTTGTCATTCCAGAAAACTGAACTGCCGCCTGGATTGCCACGTCGCTACGCTCCTCGCAATGACGAGGTTGGAGGTAATTTGCACAGCTTTCCTCCACTTTGGATTGCACCCATAGCGGGCTACAGAGGATAAAGGAGGCTCACCCGATGGGTGAAAAATGAAATGGAAAGAAAAGCATTGGTAAAAGCGCTTGAACAGGGGCTGGCGTGTTGTCGTGATCGAGAAGAGGAAAGTCAGCGCATGACGCTGGGAAAGCGTCCCGAAGGGACGCATCGGGTATGGTCATTCATGGCAAACAGCGGATAACTGAGGAATTCAGGATAAATATAATCAACACGACAGATAGGCGCAAAATTATTCACCAAATTTGTAGAGTCACGGTTTACTCGCCCCCCAAATGGTTTGAAGTCTGTCTGGCCTTGTCCTGGCCGGGTTACAATCGCCGCGCCGCGCGTCTTTTTGGCCCAACCGGAATTCGTTTCACGATGAAAAAATCCTGCCTCGCCAGCTTCGCCCTCTTCCTCTTTCTTCTCTTCACCCTGCCCGCGCGTGGAGACGTGTTGCGGGAAATTGAATCCCGCCTCGTGCTCGCGCCAGTGACGCGCGGAGATTTTGTCCAGACCCGGCAACTGGTCAACATCAAGAAGCCGCTCGTCTCGAAAGGACATTTTCTCGTCGCGCGCGAGGCGGGCGTACTCTGGGAAAATCGCACGCCTTTTCCGCAAACGACCCGCCTTACCCGCGCGGAAATCGTGCAGACCGACGCCAACGGCAAGCCGCTGATGCGCCTTTCCGCCGACCGCGAACCCGCCATAAAACTCATCAACAGCATCCTTTTCGCCGTCCTTTCCGGCGACCTCTCGACGCTTGCCCAATACTTTGCCGCCGAAGGCGAAGTCAAAGGCACGGGCTGGAAAGCGCGTTTTACCCCCAGGGACGCCAGCCTCGCCCGTATCCTGAAAAGCCTGACGCTCACCGGCGCAAGCGCCGTCACACAGGTGGAAATGGAAAACGCAACCGGCGATTTCACCCGCATCGTCTTCCAGAACCAACACCATGCGCAAAGCCTGACGGACACGGAAAAACGCCAGTTTTCCGCCCCCTGAAGCAGGCTACTGGCAGGGTGCGATTCCATATGAACCCCAAAAAAACAGCCCGAATTTCCCCGCTGCATCGCGGATTGGCCTGTGGCTATGGCCTTTTTCTCCTCCTCGCCGCCCTCCTCCTCGTCCTGCAACAGCCAAACCTGCAAGCGCGCATCGACACCGATCTCCTCGCCCTGTTGCCGCAGGACGAGCGCCAACCCGCGCAGGAAGCCGCCCTGAAGGCGCTGGCGACACAAGGGGAACGGCAACTGGTCTTGCTGGCCGCAGCGGCGGACGAAACCACGACCCGGCAGGTGGCCGCGCAGGTACGCGCGCGTCTGTTGCCGCTGGGTTTTCATCAGCAGGAAGACAGCCTTGCCTTTCCCGGAGATTTTTATACCCCTTACCGGCAAGGGCTGCTGACGGACGCGGATTACGCCCAGCTTGCGGAACTGAATCCCGACGACGCCAGCGCCAACGCAAATACTGCCGCGCACGCCAAAAATCTTGCTTATGCCGCCTTTGCGCCCGGCGCGCTTCCCTGGACGGAAGATCCTTTCGGCTTCTTCGGCAACTGGCTGCAAACGCTGGGTGAAGCCAGTCCGGCGCGGCCTTCCGGGGGGGAATTGATGGTCGAACATCAGGACAGGCGCTATGCCGTCCTCATTTTCACCCTGCCGGTCAGCGCCTTTGACGGCGCGTTTCAGAAACGGCTGTCCGCGGCGCTCGCAGCACTGGAAGCGGAATTTCCCCCGGCTTCCGGCGTGAAACTTTTACACGCGGGGGTTGTGCTGCACGCCGCTGCGGCAGCCCGGCAGGCGGAAGGAGAAATGCGCCTCATCGGGCTGGGATCGCTGGCGGGGACTTTGCTGCTGATCGGGGTAGTCTTCCAGAGCGCGCGCGCCCTGAAACTGGTCATCCTTTCCCTCCTCGCGGGCAGCATCACGGCACTGAGCGCAAGTTTTCTGATTTTTCCCCGCCTGCACCTCATTACCCTCGTTTTCGGCATGAGCCTCATCGGGGTCGCCGTGGATTACGCCATACTCGTCTTCGCCCAACATCTCGGCAGCGCGGAAACCGCCCCCGCGCGCTTCAAACGGCTTTTCCCCACCCTGTGCGCGGCGCTCATCACGCCCATGCTGGCTTACCTGGCGCTGATGCTCACGCCCTTTCCGGGGCTGAAACAGATGGCCGTCTTCGCCGCCTTCGGCATTCTGGGCGCCTGGACCTTCGTCCTGCTTGCCTATCCCTATCTGCTGCCCGCGCAAATCCCCATGCCCCGGCAGGCTCCCGCCATTGCCCGCCTGCTGGAATACTGGCCGCGCTGGCACGGCACATCATCCGTGCAATGGGTGTTGGCAGTCGCGCTGGCGCTTTTCGCCCTCGGTGGTCTTTTGCGCCTGACGGCCAATGATGACATCCGCAATCTCTTCGCGGGCGACGCCCACTTGATACAGGAACAGACCGAAGTCTTCCGCATCCTGCACCTGCCCAGTCCGGCACAGATGTTTCTCATCGCGGCTCCCGACGCGGAAACCCTGCTGCAACGCGAAGAAGCCCTGACTTCCCGCCTGCGTCCCCTGATGGAACAAGGCGAAATCGCGGGCTATGCCGCGACAAGCCGTTGGCTGCCTTCGCAAGCGCGACAGCGTGCCGCGCGCGCCTTGCAGGCCAAACTACGCCCTGCCCGCGTTCTGCTCGCGCGCGAGATGGATTTGCCGTCGCAGTGGATCGAAGATGCCGCCCATGCGCCGCTCCTGACGCCGGAAACCTGGCTGGCAGCCCCCTTCAGCCAGCCCTTGCGCGCCTTCTGGCTGGGGCAGGACGCGCAGGACGGTCAATGGCGCAGCATGGTGCTCTTGCAGGGACTCGCAACCGCGAAAACCGCGCAGACACTCGCCCGACTGGAGACGCTTCCCGGTGTGCGCTGGATCGACAAGACCCAGGCCGTTTCGCGTCTCATGCAGCGTTACCGGCATCTGCTCACCCAGACCCTGCTGGCTGCCTGCCTGATTACGCCGCTGCTGCTGGCCCGCTTTTTTACACGCGCAACCGGGCAGAAAAAAATACTCTGGCGGGTGATGACGCCGGTTTTTCTCGCGGGACTTTTGACGCTGGCGCTGCTGGGCATACTCGCCATTCCCGTACAGATGCTGACCCTGCTGGCCCTGCTGCTCACGCTGGGCATGGGCGTGGATTACGCCATTTTCCTGCAAACACAATCCCGCGCGCCGCACACGCTCCTGGGCACGACGCTGGCCGCCCTGCTCACCCTGCTCTCCTTCGGCCTGCTGGCACTTTCCGCCACGCCCGCGCTTTCCGCCTTTGGCCTTACGGCGACCCTGGGAGTTGGCTTTTCCTGGCTGTTTACCCCCATGTTTCGCGCAACAGGCAACGCGCACACACTCCCCTGAACAAACAACAAGGGGAGGGCCGGGAGGGGTTTGGCGGCATGGAAAAAACCCAGGGTTTACTGGGTGCAATCCAAAGTGGAGGAAAAACCTCGTCAAGCAAAGCGTGAGCGTAAAACCTATGCGCTCACCTTCAAACGCGTCATTGCGAGGGCCGCAGGCCCGTGGCAATCCAGACGGCCTTTCTGCTTACT
>JAITEO010000140.1 GCA_031281985.1 Zoogloeaceae bacterium
AGCGGCGCTACGCGCCGGTAAAACATCTGTCTCCTGCTTCCTGTGCAGTCTGAATCTCCGCAAACCCCCCTCGGTCCCCCCTTGTGTGCGGCTTCGCCGCATCTGGCTTCGCCAGACCATCCTACGGCTGTCCTTCCGCCTACGGCTCCAGCAGGGGGGAAGACAACCATCCTGTCATCCTGTCGAATTTCTTCTGTCCCTCCTTACCAGGAGGGAAAACAATTTTGACAGGATGAACCCTCAATCCCGCTTGCGGGAGGAGAGCCGGATGCCGATAGCTTGCGCGGCGCCGGGGATCGTTGCCTCGTGCGCCGTGCGTTTGCCTTCTATGCCGTCGCGGGCGCGTTGGGCGCGGCGTTGGGGGCGCTGTCCTTGCCGTCCTTGTCGCCTTGCGGCGCGCTCTGGCTCAGGCTTGGCTTGGGCGGGCGCGGCGGATTGCCTGCCATGATGTCGTCGATCTGTTCGGCGTCCAGGGTTTCCCATTCCAGGAGCGCCCTGGTCATGGCTTCCACCTTGTCGCGGTTGTCTTCCAGAATTTTGCGCGCCAGCGCGTATTGCCGATCGATGATGCGGCGGATTTCGGCATCCACTCGCTGCATGGTGGCTTCGGAAACATTTTTGTGCTGGGTGACGGAGCGTCCCAGAAACACCTCGCCCTCGTTTTCGCCATAGACCATCACCCCCAACTCATCGGACATGCCGTAGCGCGTCACCATGTCGCGCGCCATCGCCGTGGCGCGCTCGAAATCGTTGGAAGCGCCGGTGGTCATCTGGTTCATGAACACCTCTTCCGCGATGCGTCCGCCAAAAAGCACGGCGATGCGCGACAGCAGGTATTCCTTGTCATAGGCATAGCGATCCTGTTCCGGCAACTGCATGGTCAGCCCCAGGGCGCGGCCACGCGGGATGATGGTGACTTTGTGCACCGGGTCGGACTTGGGCGTCAGGCGCGCGACCACGGCGTGTCCGGATTCGTGGTAGGCCGTGTTCAGCTTTTCTTCCTCGCTCATGACCATGGAGCGGCGTTCCGCGCCCATCATGATCTTGTCCTTGGCGCGCTCGAAATCCTCCATATCGACCAGCCGCTTGTTGCCGCGCGCGGCAAAGAGGGCGGCTTCATTGACCAGATTGGCGAGATCCGCGCCGGAAAAGCCCGGCGTGCCGCGCGCGATGATGTCGGCCTTGACGTCTTCGTGCAGCGGGACCTTGCGCATATGCACCAGCAGGATCTGTTCGCGCCCGCGAATGTCGGGCAGCGGCACCACTACCTGGCGGTCGAAGCGTCCGGGACGCAACAGCGCCGGATCGAGAATGTCGGGACGGTTGGTGGCGGCGATGACGATGATGCCGGTCTGTCCCTCGAAGCCATCCATTTCCACCAGAAGCTGGTTCAGTGTCTGTTCGCGTTCGTCGTTGCCGCCGCCCAGTCCCGCGCCGCGATGCCGTCCCACGGCGTCGATTTCGTCGATGAAGACGATGCAGGGCGCTTGTTTCTTGGCGTTCTCGAACATGTCGCGCACCCTGGCCGCGCCGACGCCGACGAACATTTCCACGAAGTCCGAGCCGGAAATGCTGGAAAACGGCACCTTGGCCTCGCCCGCGATGGCCTTGGCCAGAAGGGTCTTGCCGGTGCCGGGATTACCCACCAGCAGCACGCCCTTGGGAATGCGCCCGCCGAGCTTCTGGAATTTGCTGGGATCGCGCAGGAAATCCACCAGTTCCTGCACTTCTTCCTTGGCTTCGTCACAGCCCGCGACATCGGCGAAGGTGACGGCGTTCTGGCGCTCGTCCATCAGCTTGGCGCGCGACTTGCCAAAGGAAAACGCCCCGCGCCCGCCGCCCTGCATCTGGCGCATGAAGAACACCCAGACGCCAATCAACAGCAACATGGGGAACCAGTTGATGAAGATGCTCATCAACAGCGACGGTTCCTCATCGGCCTTGACGTCGATCTTGACGTCCTTGCTCAACAGATCGTTGATCATCCACAGGTCGCTGGGCGGCGCGATGGTATGGATCTGCTTGCCGTCGGTGGTGGAACCCTTGAGCTTCTTGCCCTCGATGACGACCTTGCTGATGCGCCCGTTCCTGACCTCGGCAAGAAACTGCGAATACTCCACCGTCTCCGCGCCCGCCGTCTGTATGCCCCCGCCATTGAGCTGGTTGAATACCGTGATCAGCACCAGCAAAATGACGATCCATACCAATAAACCTCGGAACATGTTGTTCAATCTCTTCTCCTCGATACGATACGGCAGAAAGTGAAACCCCCGCTTCTTGCCGGGAAAACCCGGCGTGGAACCATCCCGGCCCTGGGGTTGCGTTGCCTTTCCGCGACAGAGGTGGAATTCTAATGGGAATCCGGGATTTGGGGATCGAAAATCGGGCGCGAGGGTAAAATGTCCGCCTCTCTTTTCAATCTGCGCAAAGGAACGAAATGGACAAGGCACAAGGCGGCGCGCGCCCCTTCAAGGTGTTGGGCATCCAGCAAATCGCCATTGGCGGCATCTCCAGGGAAAAGCTGAAGACCCTGTGGGTGGATAAGCTGGGACTGGCGCTTACCGGAACTTTTCACAGCGAGCGGGAAAACGTGGAAGAAGACATCTGCGCCATCGGCAGCGGCCCGCTCAAGGTGGAAGTCGATCTGATGCAGCCGGTGGATGCGCAAAAAAAGCCCGCCGTCCATGCCACGCCCCTGAATCACGTGGGACTGTGGATCGACGACCTGCCCAGCGCCGTGGCGTGGTTGGCGGCAAACGGCGTGCGCTTTGCGCCCGGCGGCATCAGAAAGGGCGCGGCGGGCTTCGACATCTGCTTTCTGCATCCGAAGGGCAACGAGGAATTCCCCGTCAGCGGCGAAGGCGTGTTGATTGAACTGGTGCAAGCGCCCCCGGAAGTGATCGATGCCTTCGCCCGGCTCGCCGGCTGACGCCCCTCCTGCTGTTGCGCCCCTGCGCGCCGCCTACCAGAAGGGACTGCTGGCCTGGCTGAAAACCCCGGAAGCAGCGGCGGGACAAAAGGGGCTGGAGGATATGCTGTTGGCACTGAAGGCGCGCTGCGCCATTCCGGGCAACGCGGCGGTTTTCGCGGCGGCGGCGGCCTTGCTGGGAGCCATTCGGGACAAGCGGCTCGTTCCCTTGCCGGAATACCGGCGTCTGGCGGCAAGGGTCGAACAGGCGTTCCGGAAAGATGCGCCCACTGTGCCCGATGCGGCGCTCCTGGCCGCGCTGGAAGCGCCCTTGCGTTCGCTTGCCGCTGTGCCCTTTGCTACCGAGGACGCGCCCGCGCCTTTTCCGCGCAATCCTCTCGCCGCCACGCTGGAGGCCACGCACGCCATCCTGCCGCTGGTGGCGCGTCCGCGCGAGCCGCGGTTTTCCACGGCGCAGCGGGCGCTTTGGGATAACGCGGTCGAAGCCCTGAGTCTTGCGTGGGCGGCGTGTCGCGCCGCGCCGGAGAAGGCCGACTGGTCGCAGTTGCGCCGGGCGCTGTTCAAGCTCCTGGAGGGCGCGTTGGCCCTGGCGCACGCCGCGCCCCTGCAACTGGCGGAAGCCCTGGCCGCCGCCACGGACACGCTGGAGTCCGCGCCGCCCACGCCGCGTCTCTTGACCACGCTGGACGCGACGCTGGAACTGTTGCGGGAAAAGGATTTCCTCGAACACGACGCCCTGAACGCAAGGGTCGAACAGTTGGTCGCGCGTCTGGAGCGCCGCGACGAAGGCGCGCGTTCGCGTCCGCTGGATGCCCTGTTCGTGCGCGAGGCAGAAGAAGAAATCCAGCAGATGCGGCACGCGCAATCCGCCGTGCCGCCCGACCGCGCCGCGCTCGCCCAGGCCGCCCGCCATCTGCGGCAACTGGCGGAGCCGCTGGACATCGCGCCGCTGGCCTGGTCGGCCTTTCGCTTCGCCCAGATTGCGCCCTCCCTGGACCCACTCTGGCTGGATCGCACGCCGGGCTACGACATCCTGCAAGGCTGGATCGACTGCATGGAACGCTGGATTCACGCCATCGGCGCCGGGAACGCCGCCGCCTTTTCCACGCCGCCCGTGGAACTGGCGCACTGGCAGGCCAGATTGCAGGCGGGCGACCGGGCGAAGGCGGCAGAAGCGGACTTGCCGCCGTCCGATGCCGAACCCGGCGGCGTCCTGCCCGCCGCGTCCGTGGAGTGAGCATGTGGCGCGCCTTTTTGCGTCCCGGCGATTGCGCCCTGATATTCCTGGCGCTGCTCGGAACGGCGTTGAGTTTTCCGCTGCTCTGGCAGGGCGGCGCGGGCGAGAAGCTGGTGATCCGGCAAGAAGGCGCGCTGTTTTTGGAAGTGGATTTACAGACGCCGCGCGAGATTCGGGTGCCCGGCCCCCTGGGCGAGACGCGCATCGTGGTGGAAAAGGGACGCGCCCGCGTGGTGGCGGATCCCGGGCCGCGCCAGTATTGTGTGCGCCAGGGCTGGCTTTCCCGCGCCGGGGAAATCGCCATCTGCGCGCCCAATCGCGTCAGTCTTGCCGTTACCGGAAAAAATGCGCCCTATGATTCCCTCCAGTACTGAACTCAAGGTCGATGCCGACGATCTGCGCATCGCCCGTCTCGCGGCGGCGGCGGTGGGGCTTTCCCTGGTGGACGCGGCAATTCCGCTGCCCTTGCCGGGAGTGAAGCCGGGGCTGGCCAATATCGTGGTGTTGCTGGTGCTGGCGCGGTACGGCTGGAAGAGCGCCGCCTGGGTGAGCGGCCTGCGCGTGGTCGCGGGTTCCTTGCTGTTGGGGCAATTCCTCGCGCCGGGGTTTTTCTTGAGCCTTGCGGGCGCGGTGTTCAGCCTGGCGGCGCTGGCGCTGGCGCAGTATTTGCCCGCCCGCTGGTTCGGGCTGGTCAGTTGGAGCCTGCTGGCAAGCTTCGCCCACATCGCCGGACAGGTCGTGTTGGCGCGTCTTTGGCTGGTGCCGCATGACGGCGTTTTTCGCCTGGCGCCGGTTTTCGCCCTGGCCGCGCTGGTCTTTGGCGTCCTCAATGGTTTGATTGCCTGCCGCCTGCAACGAGAATTCATGCCGGAGAAATAGAAGATGCACAAGAACAAGACCGTTTATCTCTGTAGCGAATGCGGTGCGGAGTCGCCCAAATGGCAGGGACAGTGTCCGGGCTGCGGCGCGTGGAATACGCTGGTGGAGAGCGTGGCGGAGATAAAATCCGCCGCCCGCCAGCGATTCCTGTCGCCTGCCGCCGCCGCGCGGCCGCAGGCGCTGGCGGAAATCGAGGCGCAGGAAGCCGCGCGCCTGTCGACCGGCATCCGCGAATTCGACCGTCCGCTGGGCGGCGGACTGGTGGCGGGCAGCGTGGTGCTGATTGGCGGCGATCCCGGCATCGGCAAAAGCACCCTGCTGCTGCAAACCCTGGCGAAGCTCTCGGAGCGCGTCGGCGCGCTGTACATCAGCGGCGAGGAATCCGGCGAGCAGGTGGCGCTGCGGGCGCAACGCCTGGGGGTTGCCGCCAGCCGCCTGAAGCTGCTTACGGAAATCAACCTGGAAAAAATCCTCGCCCACTTGAAGAGCGAGCGGCCGGAGGTGGCGGTGGTCGATTCCATTCAGACCCTGTGGTCGGAAGCGCTCAATTCCGCGCCGGGTTCGGTGGCGCAGGTGCGCGAATGCGCCGCCCAGCTCGTCCGGCTGGCCAAGCAGCTTGGCATCGCCGTCGTCCTGGTCGGGCACGTCACCAAGGAAGGCGCGCTCGCCGGGCCGCGCGTGCTCGAGCATGTCGTGGATGCCGTGCTGTATTTCGAAGGCGACACCCATTCCCGCTTTCGCCTGATCCGCGCCGTCAAGAACCGTTTCGGCGCGGTCAATGAACTGGGCGTGTTCGCCATGACCGAAACGGGCTTGAAGAGCGTCGATAATCCTTCGGCGCTGTTTCTTTCGCAACACGAACGCGATGTTCCCGGCGCGGCGATACTGGTGACGCAAGAAGGCGACCGTCCGCTCCTGGTGGAGGTGCAGGCGCTGGTCGATGATGCGCACGGCAATCCGCGCCGTCTCACGGTCGGCCTGGACGCGCAGCGGCTGGCGATGCTGCTGGCGGTACTGCATCGTCACGCGGGCATCGCCTGTTTCGATCAGGACGTATTCATCAACGCCGTGGGCGGCGTGCGCATCATCGAACCCGCCGCCGACCTTGCCGTGGCGCTGGCCATCGTCTCTTCCCTGAAGAACCGGGCGCTGCCAGATAAACTCGTCGTCTTCGGCGAAATCGGGCTGGCAGGCGAAATCCGCCCCGCGCCGCGCGGCCAGGAACGCCTGAAGGAAGCCGCCAAACTCGGCTTCACCCGCGCCATCATCCCCACCGCCAACCTCCCCCGCCACCCCATCCCCGGCATCGAAGTCACCGGCGTGGCGCGCATCGGCGAGGCGGTGGCGCATGTCGGGGAATTTTGACGTACACTTTTATGCACATTTGCCTTCAAGGAGCGCGGCATGTCCTTTCCTTCTTTTCTGAGAATCCTGTTGTTGTTGAGCGTCGCGCTCCTGCCGCAAGCCTGCGGCAATTTCGCGCAAAAAGGGGAGACTTCCGCGCAGCCGGAAGAAATGCCGATGCCGATACACAACACAAACAGGGATTACGGGTACATCAACGGCAGAGGCGAAA
>JAITEO010000141.1 GCA_031281985.1 Zoogloeaceae bacterium
TTTTCGTCTTTTTTTGTTCCCAGCGGGCAGGAGGAATACTTGCGTTTTTCCTCGCCATTCCGTTTTCGTTCTGGGCATTACGCGAGATCGTATATGCCGCCGGCATGCCGAAAACCGGAAGCATCGCCTGCTTTGTGTCGGCGTCTGGTTCCTGGCTTTCGCGCTCGTCATCGGAATGCATGCGTTTCGGGATAAAGCCGCGCGCCGAGAGGCGGACGTCATGGTTGCGAAGATACGGGCGTACCAGGAAAAACACGGGACTTGCCCCACATTGGAAGCCATCCAGGAAAGCCAGAAAAGCCTCAAGGAAAAACTGGGCGACTATGGAATCTATGATTGTCGGGAAGGTCGGCCGAGCCTCATCTACATCATACCCTCCAGCGGTTTCGACCACTACCGCTACGATTTCGAGCGCAAGAACTGGAATTTCGTGCCGGATTGAGGAAGTCTCAAGAAGTCTTCGCTTCTCGACGCTTTCCTTGTCCTTCACGGATCGTGTTTTTATGGTGTTTGGGTGCGATTGAAAATGGAGGATGCCAAAGTGATATTCGCACCCGTTTATCTGGGTACGCTCCAGAGTTTTCCGCCAACCGTATCGAAATCGACCACGCCCCCTCGCTCTTTTTTCGAGCGCGCTCGCTTTTGAAAGTCCGGGAGCGTCCCGAAGGGACGCGATTCCGATAACCCCCGGCGTCAGCCGGGGGCGTGGCGGCCATCCCACCCTGGATAGCCCCAACGGGGCGTTACTCGCAGCGGCAGCATGGGAAAAAACATTCGTTGCTCCCGTGTACGAAAAACGATTGCGATAGCGGAACTGCCGGAAACGACGCATGTGCTGATGCGGCTGCACGACGTAACGCCCCGTTGGGGCTACCTGATCTTGAGGCCATGTTCCCCCCGGCTGACGCCGGGGGTTATCGAAATCGCGTCCCTTCGGGACGCCTCCTGTGCGCGTCAGCGCTTCGTCTGGACGGTTTTCCTCCGCTTTTAACTGCACCCGATTGCCCCCAAGCATTTGCATGGAGGGAACGGATAAGGTTCACCTCGCGTGAAATACTGCATTCCTATGCAACACTACATGGTGTGTTTTTTATGGTTGCACATTTTGAAAAGCTGCGGTTATAATGCACGGCTTTTCGGGGGTAGCCTCTTTGTGCTGCCCGTTTTGTTTGTCCATCTGCCCGCCAATCGTAGCGGGCGATGAGGAGAATAAGCATGAGTCTAGGCCTTGTTGGTCGCAAGGTGGGCATGACTCGCATCTTTGCCGAGGATGGCGCGTCCATTCCCGTCACGGTGCTGGATGTGTCCAACAATCGCGTGACCCAAGTCAAAACGCCGGAAACCGACGGCTATGCAGCCGTACAGGTAGCCTTCGGCACGCGCCGCGCCTCTCGCGTCATCAAGCCCCTTGCCGGGCATGTGGCCAAGGCGGGGGTGGAAGCCGGGCATGTCCTGAAGGAATTCCGCGTCGAACCGGAGGAATTGCAGGGCGTGAAGCCCGGCGATTCCGTGGCGGTTACCATTTTTGCCGAAGGCCAGAAGGTCGACGTTGCCGGGGTTTCCATCGGCAAGGGCTTCCAGGGCGGCATCAAGCGGCACAACTTCAGTTCCAATCGCGCTTCCCACGGCAACTCCGTTTCCCATAACGCGCCCGGCTCCATCGGCATGGCGCAGGATCCGGGACGGGTGTTTCCCGGAAAGCGCATGGCCGGTCACATGGGCGCGGCAACCGCGACGCAGCAAAGCCTGATCGTGGTGCGCGTCGATGCCGAGCGCCAGCTTCTGCTGGTCAAGGGCGCGGTTCCCGGCTCCAGGGGCAGCGACGTTATCGTGCGCCCCGCCGTGAAAGCATGAGGAGCACAACATGGAACTGAAAGTCATCAATCAACAAGGCCAGGCTGCCGAACCCTTGCAGGTTTCCGACGCGCTGTTCGGACGCGAGTACAACGAGGCGCTGGTGCATCAGGTCATCGTCGCCTATCAGGCCAACGCCCGTCTGGGCAACCGCCAGCAGAAGACCCGCGCCGAAGTGCGGCACACCACCCACAAGCCGTGGAAGCAAAAAGGCACCGGACGCGCCCGCGCGGGCGCTTCCTCCAGCCCCATCTGGCGTGGCGGCGGGCGCGCTTTCCCGAACGCTCCGACGGAAAATTTCACCCAGAAGGTGAACAAGAAGATGTTCCGCGCCGGCGTGGCTTCCATCCTTTCCGAACTGGTGCGCCAGGATCGCCTGGTGGTGGTGGATGCGCTCACCTTCGAAGCGCCGAAGACCAAGCTGTTCGTGCAGGCGTTGAAAGGCATGGGGCTTGGCGAACGTCTGCTGGTGGTCACCGGCCAGCATCAACTGATCGAAAACGAAAACCTGTACCTTTCCTCGCGCAATCTGCCGGAGGTGCTGGTGCTGGAAGCGCAGGAAACCGACCCGGTATCCCTGGCGCGTTTCCCGCGCGTGCTGGCGACGAAAAACGCCATCGCCAAATTTGAGGAGATGTGGGCATGAAACCGGAACGTCTGATGCAGGTGCTCCTGGCGCCGCAAGTCTCCGAAAAGGCCACCTGGGTTGCCGACAAGCGCAACCAGGTCGTGTTTCGCGTCGCCGCCGATGCCGTCAAGCCGGAAATCAAGGCGGCGGTCGAATTGCTGTTCAAGGTTGAGGTGGAATCCGTGCGCGTCCTGAACGTCAAGGGCAAGATCAAGCGTTTTCGCCAGGCCAAGGGCATCCGGAAGGGCTGGAAGAAAGCGTTCGTCTCGCTGAAAGCCGGTCAGGAAATCAATTTCGTGGAAGGGGGGAACGCTTAAATGGCCCTCGTCAAAGTCAAGCCGACTTCGCCCGGTCGCCGCGGCGTCGTCAAGGTCGTCCATGAGCATCTGCACAAGGGCAAGCCCTTTGCCGCGCTGGTGGAAAAACAGTCCGTCAAGGCCGGGCGCAACAACAACGGCCGCATCACCGTGCGGCATCAGGGCGGCGGTCACAAGCAGCATTACCGCGTGATCGACTTCAAGCGCAACAAGGATGGCATTCCCGCCAGAATCGAGCGCATCGAATACGATCCCAACCGCTCCGCGCACATCGCGCTGCTGTGCTATGCCGATGGCGAGCGTCGCTACATCATCGCCGCCAAGGGCATGGAAGCCGGACAACAACTGATCAGCGGCGCGGAAGCGCCGATCAAGCCGGGCAATACCCTGCCGATTCGCAACATCCCCGTGGGCGCGACCCTGCATTGCGTGGAAATGCTGCCGGGCAAGGGCGCGCAGATGGCGCGCGCCGCCGGTTCTTCCGTGCAGCTTCTGGCGCGGGAAGGCGTCTATGCCCAACTGCGCTTGCGTTCCGGCGAAATTCGTCGGGTGCATATCGAGTGCCGCGCCACCATCGGCGAGGTGGGCAACGAGGAAAACAGCCTGCGGAAAATCGGCAAGGCGGGCGCGAACCGCTGGCGCGGCATCCGTCCGACGGTGCGCGGCGTGGTGATGAACCCCATCGACCACCCGCACGGCGGCGGCGAAGGCAAGACGGGCGAAGGCCGCGTGCCGGTCAATCCCTGGGGGCAGCCGACCAAGGGCTACCGCACTCGTAACAACAAGCGCACGAACAACATGATCGTGCAGCGTCGTCACAAGCGTTGAGGGGTAAGAGAATATGGGACGTTCCGTCAAAAAGGGCCCGTTTGTCGATGCCCACCTGCTGAAAAAAGTCGATGCCGCGCGCAGCGGCAAGGACCGGCGGCCAATCAAGACCTGGTCGCGCCGCTCCACCATCCTGCCGGATTTCGTCGGCCTGACCGTTGCCGTGCATAACGGCAAGCAGCACATTCCCGTCTATGTGACGGAAAACATGGTCGGCCACAAACTGGGCGAATTCTCCCTGACCCGTACCTTCAAGGGGCATACGGGCGGCAAGAAAGCGAAGAAATAAGGAAAGCCACATGGAAACGATAGCAAAGGAAACGATTGCAAACTTGCGCGGCGTGCGCCTTTCCGCCCAGAAAGGCCGCCTGATTGCCGATCTGGTGCGCGGCAAGCCGATAGGCAGCGCCTTGAACATTCTGGCCTTCTCGCCGCAAAAAGGCGCGGGCATCGTGAAGAAGGTGCTGGAATCCGCGATGGCAAACGCCGAACACAACACGGGCGCCGACATCGACGAACTGAAGGTCAAGTCCATCTATGTGGAAAAAGGCACGGTGCTGAAGCGCTTTTCCGCGCGCGCCAAGGGTCGCGGCAACCGGATATCCAAACCGACCTGCCATATTTACGTGACGGTCGGATACTAAGGAGCTGGCATGGGACAGAAAATTCATCCGACAGGCTTTCGCCTTTGCGTCACGCGGGATTGGGATTCCCGCTGGTTCGCCAACAGCAAGGATTTCCCCGGCATGCTGGCACAGGACGTGATGGTGCGCGAATACCTGAGCAAGAAATTGAAACACGCCTCCATCGGCCGCGTGCTCATCGAGCGTCCGGCCAAGAACGCGCGCATCACCGTGTTTTCCGCCCGTCCGGGCGTGGTGATCGGCAGGAAGGGCGGCGACATCGACGTGCTGAAAAACGATCTGAAACGCATCATGGGCGTGCCGGTGCACGTTTCCATCGAGGAAATCCGCAAGCCGGAAATCCACGCGCAACTGATCGCCGATTCCATCGCGCAACAACTGGAAAAACGCATCATGTTCCGCCGCGCCATGAAGCGCGCCATGCAAAATGCCATGCGCCTGGGCGCGCAGGGCATCAAGATCATGAGTTCCGGCCGCTTGAACGGCGCGGAAATCGCCCGCACCGAGTGGTACCGCGAAGGACGCGTGCCGCTGCATACCCTGCGCGCGGACATCGACTACGGCGCTTCCACCGCGGAAACCACCTATGGCGCCATTGGCATCAAGGTATGGGTGTATCGGGGCGAGATGCAGGCGCGCGGCAACGAGCAGCCCGAAGCCGCCGAAGCGCCGCCGAGCGGCGCTCCGGAAGATCGCCGTGCGCGCCGTCCGCGCAATGAACGCGGCGAACCGGCGCCGGAAGGCGACAAACCGCCGCGCGCCGCCCGCGCGGACAAAAAGCCCGGCGGCGAAACCAGAACGCCGGGCAAGCGTGTAAGAAAGGCAGGTGCTTGAAATGCTGCAACCCAATCGTCGCAAATACCGCAAGGAGCAAAAAGGCCGCAACGTGGGACTTGCCACGCGCGGCGCAAAGGTTTCCTTCGGGGAATGGGGCTTGAAGGCCACCGAGCGCGGCCGCCTGACGGCGCGCCAGATCGAGGCCGCGCGCCGCGCCATGACGCGGCACATCAAACGCGGTGGCCGCATCTGGATTCGCATTTTTCCGGACAAGCCCGTTTCCAAGAAACCCGCCGAAGTCCGCATGGGCAACGGCAAGGGAAATCCCGAATACTGGGTGGCGGAAATCCAGCCCGGCAAGGTTCTCTATGAAATGGACGGCGTGAGCGAAGCGCTGGCGCGCGAGGCGTTCAGTCTGGCAGCGGCCAAGCTGCCGCTGGCGACCACGTTTGTGACACGGCATGTGGTGTAAACATGAAAACAGTTGAATTGAGAAAAAAGAGCAAGGATGAATTGCAAGGCGAGCTTCTGGAGCTTCTGAAGGCGCAGTTTGGCCTGCGAATGCAACACGCCACGCAGCAACTTTCCAATACCAGCCAGATTGGCAAGGTGCGTCGCGACATTGCGCGGGTACGTACCCTCATTCGTGAAAAGGCGGCACAACAATGAGCGAAAACACAGAACCCACAAGCAGCGGCAAACGCACCCTGATCGGCCGCGTCGTCAGCGACAAGATGGACAAGACCGTGACCGTATTGGTCGAGCGCCGGGTCAAACACCCGGTCTACGGCAAGATCATCACCCGCTCCAAAAAGTACCACGCGCACGACGAAAACAACGAAATGAACGAAGGCGACAAGGTGGAAATCGAAGAAACCCGCCCACTCTCCCGCACAAAGACCTGGCGCGTCACCCGCCTGCTGGAAAAAGCCATCAAAGTCTAGGCCCTGGCGGGCAGCGATCCCTAGCGGGCGGCGATGCGCGCCTTGCGGCGCGGATGGTGGGGCAGGGAGCGGTATACGGAGCGGTTTGTGGCTTGCTCAAACAAAAAACGGAGACTGCGGTCTCCGTTTTTATTGTACGGGGCAGCAAAAGGCGCAAGAACGGGATAAATTGTCCGGGATGCGGCAATTATTGCAGGCGAGAATGCAAAAATTCTCCTGTGCGTGCGCCGTCGCATGGATGTTTCGCAAACTCCGGTGTGCTGAACCAAAGGAGACGTCAAAAAATAAACCCCTGTTTTCGCCGGTTTATCTTGGGCGTCTCTCCTGCAAAGGGTTTGAAACAGGGCAATCGCATGAAAGCCTTCATCATGGAGTGCGAGCATTTGCCATTGTGTTCCTCCCCTGACAAGGGGAGGAGAGGAGGGGTTTGCAGCGACAAAATCGGCTTTTTACAGGATTTGCCGCCGCAAACCCTTTGCAGGGTGCAATCCCCCCTCAATCCCCCCTTGTCAGGGGGGAGGCGGACAAACCGGCGCTTTCGCCCACACCATACGGCAGCTTCATCCCATCACCTGCAAACCCAATGGCATTCATGCGATTGCCCTGGGGTTTGAAACCAGAAGGCAAAGCTTGGCTTTACACCGTGGTAAACCCAACGAAAAACCAGCTTTGGCCTTGGGGTTGCGTTGCTTTTTCACCAAAAAAGGGCGAGCTTCGCTTGCCCTTTTTTGCTAACTGAACCGGCACAAGGCCGAAGGCCGCAGGACAGCCGAAGGCTGGTTTTGCGTAGCAAAATGCGGCTTTGCCGCACAAAAAGTAGGGGTTTTACTTTTTGACGCACGTCGATCAGGCGATGGGGGATTTGGCGGCGGTGGGTGGGTTTTGGGTCAGGAAGCGCAGGATGCCGCGCGCCAGGGCTTCCGCGAGTTGGTTCTGGTATTTTTCGTTGGCGAGTTTGCGTTCTTCTTCCGGGTTGGAGATGAAGGCGGTTTCCACCAGGATGGAGGGGATGTCCGGCGCTTTCAGTACCGCGAAACCGGCCTGTTCCACGCTGTCCCGGTGCAGGCGATTGACGCCGCCCAGTTCGCCCAGCACCAGCTTGGCCAGGCGCAGGCTGTCATTCTTGGTGGCGGTTTGCGAAAGATCGAGCAGGGTGCGCGCAAGGAACGGGTCCTTGACGTTGATATTGACGCCGCC
>JAITEO010000167.1 GCA_031281985.1 Zoogloeaceae bacterium
CCCCGGCTGACGCTGGGGGTTATCGGAATTGCGTCCCTTCAGGACGCCTCCCGTGCGCGTCGGCGCTTCGTCTGGACGGTTTTCCTCCACTTTTCATCGCACCCTTCACCGTGTCATCCAGAGCGCGGACACCGGGCGCTTTGCTACGCCAGCAATTCCGCCTGGGCGCTCCGGGGTTTTCCGCGCGTGAGTTTGCGGCTGTAGCTGCCGTCCGCGGACATTTCCCATGCCTGTTGATTGTCCGTCAGATAGATGCGCAGGCCTTCGCGCATTACCCGGCGCTTGAGTTGCGTATCCAGCAGGGGAAAGGCAAGCTCGATGCGCCGGAAAAAGTTGCGCTCCATCCAGTCGGCGCTGGAAAGGTAGAGGGTTTCCTTGCCGTCCGCGAAAAAATAGAACACTCGGTGATGTTCGAGAAAGCGGCCGATGATGGAGCGCACGCGGATATTTTCCGAAACGCCGGCAACGCCGGGCTTGAGGCCGCACACGCCGCGCACGATGAGGTCGATGCGCACGCCCGCGCGGGAAGCGTCGTAGAGCGCCTCGATGGTTTCCGGATCCAGCAGGGCGTTCATCTTGGCGATGATGCGCGCCTTCTTGCCCTGGCGCGCGCATTCCGCCTCGGCGCGTATGGCGGCGTTGATGTTTTTGTGCAGGGTAAACGGCGCCTGCCAGAGATGGCGCAGGGTGCGCGCCTTGCCCAGTCCGGTGAGCTGCTTGAAGACTTCGGAAACATCCTGGCCGATTTCCTCGTTGGCGGTGAGCAGGCCGAAATCGCAGTACAGGCGCGCGGTGCGCGGATGGTAATTGCCGGTGCCCAGATGCGCGTAATGCCGCAACGCGCCCTCCTCGCGGCGCACGATCAAGAGCGCCTTGGCGTGTACCTTGTAGCCCACCACGCCATAGACCACATGCGCGCCCGCTTCCTCCAGCCGGGTCGCCCAGTTGATGTTGGCTTCCTCGTCGAAGCGCGCCATCAGTTCCACCACCACGGTGACTTCCTTGCCGTTCTGCGCGGCGCGGATCAGCGACTGCATCAGGATGGAATCCGCGCCCGTGCGATAGATGGTCATCTTGATGGCGGCAACCGCCGGATCGTCGGCGGCGCAGCGCAACAGATCGATGACCGGCGCAAAGGACTGGTAGGGATGGTGCAAGAGCACGTCCCCCTGCCGCAACAAGCTGAAAAGATTGCCCTCCGGCGCGCGCCGAAAACGTTCGGGCAGGGACGGCACATGCGGCACGAACAGGAGGTCGGGACGCGCCACGCTGTCCGGCACCTGCATCAGCCGCACCAGATTGACCGGGCCATCCACGCGATACAGGTCTTCCTCGCGCAGGCCGAATTGGGCCAGCAGGAAATCGATGATCGGCTGCGAACAGTTGTTGGCGACTTCCAGGCGCACCGCGTCGCCAAAATGCCGGTGCGGCAGTTCGCCCTGGAGCTTGGTGCGCAGATTGGTGCTCTCTTCCTCATCCACGAACAGATCGGAATTGCGCGTGACGCGAAACTGGTAACAGCCCCGCACCCGCATGCCGGAAAACAGTTCGCCGACGAATTCATGCAGGATGGAAGAAAGGAAGACGAAGCCGCAGGGCGCGCCCGCCAGTTCCGGCGGCAATTGCACCACGCGCGGCAAGAGGCGGGGCGCTTGTACGATGGCGATGCCGGAACTGCGCCCGAAGGCGTCCTTGCCTTCGAGTTCCACGGCAAAATTGAGGCTCTTGTTCAGGAGGCGGGGAAAGGGATGCGAAGGATCGAGGCCGATGGGCGTGAGCACCGGCATGACCTCGCGCGCGAAATAATCGCGTATCCAGGCGCGCTGCGCCTCGTTCCAGGCGGTGCGGCGAATGAAGTGTATGCCTTCGGCCGCCAGTTGCGGCAGCAATTCGTCATTGAAGATCCGGTATTGACGCGCAACCAGCGCGTGCGCCTCCAGGCTCACCAGACGAAAGACCTCCTGCGGCGTCCTGCCATCGGTGGTGAGCCGGGACGCGCGCGCGCGAATCTGCTCCTTCAGCCCGGCGACACGAATCTCGAAGAATTCGTCCATGTTGCTGGAAACGATGCACAAGAAGCGCAGCCGCTCCAGAAGCGGCATGGCGCTATCCTGCGCCTCGGCCATCACCCGGCGATTGAAGGCCAGCAGGCTCAGTTCACGATTCAGGTAATGCCCGGCCAAGGAAGAGACGCTCATGTTCATCGGGAATCCACGGCAAAACCCCAGTGTACCGCATCCAACCCCATTGGACGCGGATTTCAGGGGGATCGGGCGCGGTTAAAAGTGGAGGAAACAAACGAAGCGCCGCCGCCTGCCGTCCCCTCTCCCCCAATCCTTTGGGGGAGAGGATGCCCGACAGGGCGGGAGAGGGCTTGCACCCTGCAAGGGCTTGCACCCTGCAAAGGGTGGCGCGTAGCGCCGGGGGGCAGCGCGGTTTTCCTCCCCCCTGACAAGGGGGGATTGAGGGGGGTTTGCGGCCGTTGGGCATTGATGCCCGTTCCACCACCGCCAA
>JAITEO010000174.1 GCA_031281985.1 Zoogloeaceae bacterium
AAGCCGCGCCATAGAGGAGTCGCACCGCGTCCCGCGCCGCTTCGGTGAGCGCCTCCCGCCGCCGCCGCCGTCCCGGCGCGATCAGCGCGTAACCGATTTTCAGCCCCGCCGCGCCGGATAGCACCGCGCCGATCAGTTCCGGGGCGCTATGTCCGGCAACGAACCCCCAAAAGGTGTTGACATAGCCTACCTCCGTGAGATGCCCGGCCACCATGCCGAGCGTGAGACCGTTGAAGACCAGATAAAACACGCTGCCCAGGCCAAAGAGAATGCCGCCCGCGAAACACTGGAAATCGATCTGTACGTTGTGGCCGATGTAGTACATCAGCATCGCAAGTTGCCCATCGGCAGCGGCGCTGGCCAATGCGCCCAGACGCTGTGTTTCAGGCGCGTACATCCGCTCGAATCGGGCGGTGGCATCCGGCGAGAGGATGTACTAGACGCTCTCCGGAAAAATTTGCGCAAGCAAGAGGCAGAGAAAAAAAGGAACAAAAAGGAGCAAGGCCGACGCCAGCACGAAGCGCCGCTCGGCGCGCACCAGACGCGGCAGGCCCTCACCCAGGAAATCCAGCCAGTCCTTGCGCAAATCCCCGCGCGCGCCATAAACGCGCTGATGCGCCGCCAGTACGCGCTGTTGCAGGGCGTCGATGAGTACGCTGGAATAGCGCCGGTCACGCGCCAGCGACACATCATGGCAGAGACGGCGAAAGGCTGAGGGCAGGTTTTCCGGGGTGATTGCCGCCTCCGTTGCCTGTTCGGCCTTGATCTGTTTCCGACGCGGCGTCTTCAACCACAGATCCCAGGCCAGCCACTCTTTTTCCCGCAAGGCGATGAACTGGTTTTCCTTCATCTGGAACCCTCTGTTTGAGCCGCCAGCGTGCCACGTCCCAGCAGACGATTGCCCAGATGAATGAGGCGATCCCTGGCGTCATCAGGCGACAGATCCGCAACCAAGGGGGTTGCCAGTTGCGCAAGTTCACCGGCGCGCGCGCGGGAAAAACCGGGCGCGCGCAGACGGTATTCGATGAGGGCGCGTTGTTCCGCCTCGGTAAGGGCGACGGGCAGGACTTCTTCCTTCGGAGCGCCGGCCGTCACCTTGGGTGCTGCCGCCGTCTGACGGTAGACCACCAGTGTTCCCGCAAGCAGATCACCCAGACGCTTGCCTTCCCGGTTCAGCCCCATCGTGATGAGGCCAAAGGCGTAGAAAAAAGGCAAAAAATCCACGGCGCGCAAAAAATTGCGCGCTACCGAGGCGCTCCAGTCCAAGGGGGTACCGTCATCGCGCAATACCACCAGCCCGGAGAGACGCTTGCCCGGCGTTGCCCCCTGCCCGAGCACCTCGAATACGACGGGATAAAGCCATTCCAGCAGGAAATACAGCAAAAACAGCAATGCCCAACCCAAGCGCCCGATCTGGGCGAGTGCAAATGCGCAACCCCATAAAAGCAGCATACGGAAGAGGAAATCGATGATCCAGGCACGCGCCCGAACGATTCCCCCTGCCAGACGCAATTCCAGTTCGCAGCCCTCGGGGGTCTGTACCCGGCGGATCGTGTCCAGCCGGGGGATGACATTTGCTGTGTTCGTGAATGACATCGGGCAGCGCCTTTTACCTGGTTTCGCTTCAGCGCGGCGCGATAAAAATGTCGCGGTAGGCGGCATAAAAGGTACAGACACCAAGCGGTATGAGGAGCAACAAGCCCAGGCCCAGTGGAATTACCGCCAGCATGGCAAGCCCCAAAAAAGCGATGCCATTCACCGCAAAGGGCAGGATATTGCGCAACATGCCTCGCACGGCCAGCTTGAACGCTTTCCAAGCCGTCAGTTCTTCATGTAGCGCCACCAGTTGCGGGGATAGCCACATCACGATAAGCAGAGGAATGATGAAGGGAGAGAACAGAAGAATCGGCAACATGGGGGACAGGGCGCCAGGGCCACGGGTAACGCTGGCGGCAACCAACAGGCCAAAACCAACGCTTATGACTATGCTGACAGGCAGACTTACCAAAAAAGAGACCAGCCCCAGCATCATCAGGGTGCTCATCCGGTTGGAGAATCCGGCAAAAAGATAACCGAAATGGATATCTTCACCCCGCGCTTTCTCATGGCAGGCCAGCATCAGTCCTGCGATAAATACAGGGGGCAACAAAACCAACGCCAGAAGCTCGATGAGCGCCCCAACAAAGGACATCAGCGGCATGGTTTTCACAAAAATGACCATGATAAGGCTCCAGGCAAACACCATTCCTATCCATACGCCCATGGATCCCTGCATCAGTCTCCAGCCTTCTCGAATCCATTCAATTCCGCGTCCGGTGGCGACGCTGTTGGGTTTGCTCAAGAGCGCGCCTTCCTCGATTTCATCGCGTGCTTCCTCGACTTCCGTTTCGGGCGCGGCAAAGGGATTTTCTCCCCAGATTGTTTTGTCGTTCCGCAATGAATCGTTTGTCATGAAACGCTCCTTGTAGAAATGAAAAAAACGCCTCGGATTGTAGCACAGGCCATTTTATGGCGCACGTTCACGTTGTTTTTCGCGCGCCATGATAGAATCGCGCGCCTTGCCGTTCAGGGGCGGCGGCCCGATGGCGTGTTCTGGTAGCTGCGCTTGCTGCGGCGTTCCGTTTTTCCGGGCCGGGCCGGTTTTTCCACGGTTTCGCTTTCAGGACGCGGACGCCAGATGACGAGGAGCTTGCCGATATGCTGCACCGGTGCGGCTTCCAGTTTTTCGCAGATTTCCGCCATGAAATTCTCCCGCACGGCGCGGTCATCGTTGAACACGCGGATCTTGACCAGTTCATGCGCCGTGAGGCTGGCGTCGATTTCCTTCAGCACCGGGGCGCTCAAGCCCTGTTTGGCAATGGCGACGACAGGGCCAAGGGCATGTGCCCTGGCGCG
>JAITEO010000281.1 GCA_031281985.1 Zoogloeaceae bacterium
GATGAGGCGAGAGATGAGGCGTTGATACGTCGTTCCATACACGAGCGAGAAAGAAGTATTGCCAGAGGATAGCAGTAAATCCGGGTGACGTTGCTCCATACGTGAGCGGGAAAGAGAGGACGAGCGTTTCGATTGGCTCAAGCGGATGCAGGAGGGTGCCGCCCAGCAGGCGGCGTAGAGTTTTGGGGCCGCATTAGCGTCCCCGCCAGCTGCTTTGAGCGGCTCACAATCTAAAGCCCCCGGCTCTGCCGGGGGATATTTACTTGCACCCGTTTTCGCTTCCTTGCCCGCTCACTCCATGTTCAGGCGATCCATGCGGTAGCGCAGGGAGCGGAAGGAGACGCCGAGGACGCGGGCGGCGGCGGTGCGGTTGCCTTTGGTTTGTTCCAGCGCGGAGAGGATGGCGCTGCGCTCCACGCGGTCGAGCAGGTCTTCCAGGGTCTCCGTGCCGGGAACCACGGCGTCCTCGCCCGTGGCGGACGGGTCGGGGATGCGGGTGTCGCCCAGTTGCAGATCGGCGGCGCTGATGAGCGTGCCCGTGCAGAGCGCCGTGGCGCGCTCCAGGATGTTTTCCAGTTCGCGCACGTTGCCGGGAAAGGAATAGGTGGAAAGATCCGCCCAGGCGGAAGCGTCGAGGCGCGGCCCCGTGCCGCCCGTCAAGCGCCGCATGATGGAATCGACCAGCGCCGGAATATCCTCGCGCCGCTCGCGCAGGGAGGGGATGCGCAGTTCGATGACATTGATGCGGTAATACAGATCCTGCCGGAAAATGCCCTTTTCCACGCAATCGCGCAGGTCCTTGTGCGTGGCGCACATGATGCGGACATCGACGGGTTCCTCGGCGGTGCTGCCCACCTTGCGCACCTTTTTTTCCTGAATGGCGCGCAGCAGCTTGACCTGCATCAGGAGCGGCAAGTCCGCGACCTCATCGAGAAACAGGGTGCCGCCGCGCGCCGCCTGGAAGAAGCCTTCGCGATCGCTGTCCGCGCCGGTGAACGCGCCCTTGCGATAGCCGAAGAATTCGCTTTCCATCAGGTTTTCGGGAATCGCGCCGCAATTCACCGGGACGAAGGGCTGCTTGGCGCGCGCGCTCTGCGCGTGAATCTGCCGCGCCGCCAGTTCCTTGCCGCTGCCGGATTCGCCGGAAATGTAGATCGGCGCCTGGCTTTTCGCCAGCCGGGCAATCAGGGCGGAAACCTGCGCCATCGCGGGCGATACGCCCAGCGTCATCGGGCCGTTGCCTTCCGCCTTGCCCGCGTTTTCCTCCTCGTCGCAGCGCAGCGCGGATTTCACCAGCGTGCGCAGTTGATCGAGGCTCACCGGCTTGGAAATGTAATCGAACGCGCCGACCTTCAGGGCGGCAACCGCGTTCTCGGCGCTGCCGTAGGCGGTGATGACCGCCACCGGCGTATCCAGCATGGATTCGTTGATGTGGCGCACGATGTCCAACCCATCGCCATCGGGCAGGCGCATGTCGGTGAGGCAGAGCTGGTAGCGGTTTTCCTTCAGCATCGCCAGCGCCTCGCCCACGGAGCCGACGCAATCGGCGTCCAGCCCCATGCGCGCCAGCGTCAGTTCGATGAGTTCGCGGATGTCGGCCTCGTCGTCGATGACCAGGATGCGGTTTTCGGTTCGTTTCATGCGTCTTTCCTCGTGGATGGCACGGCCTCGCCCTTGCCCTGCAAAATGAAGTGTCCGCCCGGCCCTTCCCCCAGCGCGAGACGCATGCCGTTTGCCGCGCACAGTTCGCGGGCGATATGCAGCCCCAAACCGGTGCCCCGTACCGAAGTGGTGAAAAAGGGATCGAAAATCTGATCGCGCAATTCATGGGCGATGCCGGGACCGTCGTCGATTACGTGCAATTCTACGCCTTTGCCAAAGTCCCTGGCTTCCAGCCGCACCGCGCCCGGCTGGCGGGAAGCGTAGCGCAGGGCGTTCATCACCAGGTTCCACAACACCTGCCGCAACTGTTCGGAATTAAAGCAAAATTCCAGCGCTTCATCCGCCTGCGTCTGGAGGACGCCTTCCTCCAGCCCTTCCTGCGCCTGCAGGGTGCGGACGAATTCCTCGAGATACGCCCGGATGGGCACGCATTCTGCCGTCCCGCCCAGTTGCCGCGTATGCTGGCGTCCCAGCACCAGCACATCCTGGATGATGCGCTCCAGGCGCAGGGTATTGTCGCGCACGATGCGGATGAGGCGCGTCTGCAAGGGCGGCGGCGGCGCGTTGTCGGCTTCTTCCATGAACAATTCGCTGGCGTGGCTTATGGCCGCCAGCGGGTTGCGGATTTCATGCGCGATGCTGGCGGTCAATTGACCGAGCGCGGCAAGTTTCAGTTGCTGCGCGGTTTCCCGCAATTTGCCCAGGTCTTCGAGAAAAATGAGCGCCGCGTTGTTGCTGGCCAGGGTCGGCACGAAACGCGCCGCGACTTCCCGTTCGCCAGCGGCGGAGAATTCCAGCGCATCGCGCGCCGGATTGGCGCGCCATTCCTGATACCCATGCGCCAGCGCGGGCGCGAGGTCGGCAAGCGTCGCGCCCTCGAGATCGGCGCGCGCCAGGATGTCGCGCGCCTGCGGATTGCCGTTCAGGACGCTGCCCGCGCCATCGACCACCAGCACGCCATCCTGCATGCGGTGCATGATCTGCCGGCTGATCTTGAACTGGTCGTCGCGCTCGATGCTGCGCTGATGGGCAATGGCGGCACTGGAAAGAATGCGCTGGCGCAGAAGATAGGCGGAAATGGCGGTAGCGAAAAACCCCAGGCTCAGGAACCCGGCCTGCGCGATGTAGGTGCTGCCGCGCGCAACCGCCATGAATTCGGACAAGAACTCCGCCAACAGGATGCAGACGCTGGAAACCGCCGCGTAGAACAGCACCAGCCGCCCTTGCGCCACCAGGCTGGAACCGGCGACGGAAACCAGCAGCAGGCCGCCCAGCCCGCTGCGCATCCCGCCCAGCGCGAACATGATGGCGCTGATGCACACCGCGTCGATCAAGGCTTGCAGCGTCACCTGGAAATAGAACAGCTTGCGCCAGAACAAGGAAAGATACGCGCCCAGAATCGTCAGGGCGATATAGGTCGTCTCCACGCCAATGGCGATATGGATGTTGCCGTTCTCCGACGAAATCAGGGGTTCGCCCCAGGGCAGTATGGACATGAGGCCGATCAGGAACGCCTGGATGAGCCGATAGGCGTTGAACACGCGAAAGGAATTCCAGTGCGGATTCTTGTCGTCTTCCACGAAGAACGAAAAGTAACGCCAGAACCAGTGCTTGGAGGCGTTCATTCGCTCTTTTCCCCCGCCGCCAGGTGTTCGGGAGAGCAGTAATACCGCCCGTCCTGCGCGCGCAACATTTCGCGCTCTGGCGCATAAACCCCGCAATGGGCGCAGCAAAGCATCTTCTCGCCACCGTGTTCGCGTGTAAAAGGAGGAGGCGGCGGCGGCATTTCCCGGCGCGGCGCGGGGGGACGCAAAAGACGCCAGACAACCCAGGCCAGAAGGAAAAGGAGCAGGAATTTCATGGCGAGGCGGGTTCCAGTTGGGCGTAGGCCAGCGCCAGCCATTTCATGCCCGCGCTGCCGAAATTCACTTCCACCCTGGCTTCCTCGCCGCTGCCCTTGGCGTCCGTGATGACGCCAAAGCCGAACTTGGCGTGGCGCACGTTCATTCCCAGCCTCAACCCGCCGGGAAGCTCCGGCGCGAAATCCGCTGGACTACGCTGGGCGGCGGGTGGAGATTTGCGCCGAAGCGAAGCAAACCCTTCGCGCCAGAAGGCGGCATCCGTGGGCGCGCGTTGGGCGCGCGACAAGAGTTTCAGGTTTGCGGGCGGCAGTTCCGCGAAAAATTGCGAGGGCATGGCGTAGCGAACCTGGCCGTGCAGCATGCGGGTCTGCGCGGAAGAAAGGTAGAGCCGCCGCCGGGCGCGGGTGATGGCGACATACATCAGGCGGCGCTCTTCTTCCAGCCCGCGCGCTTCCGACGCGGCGTTATCATGCGGGAACAACCCCTGTTCCAGCCCGGTGATGAACACCACATCGAATTCCAGTCCCTTGGCCGCGTGCACGGTCATCAGTTGCACCGCCTCCTCGCCCTCGCCCGCCTGGTGCTCGCCGGATTCCAGCGAAGCGTAGCCCAGGAAGGCCGACAGCATCCCGCCCGACTCCGCGGCGCGTCCCGCTTCCTCATCGCCCGCGAATACGGTGGCGGCGTTGATGAGTTCGTCCAGGTTTTCCAGCCGCTCCTGTCCTTCCTTTTCGTTCTGGTAGTGCCCGGCAAGACCGCTGTGTTCGATGACCTGCGCAATCTGCTCCGGCAGGGGAAGCGCCTGGATCTGCGCGCGCATCTCCTCGATCAACCGCACGAAGCCGCCCACCGTGATGGCGGCCTTGCCGGACAGCGAGGCGGCGGCGGCATAGAGGCTGGCGTTGATCTGGCGCGCGCTCGCCTGCAGGTTTTCCAAGCTACGCGCGCCGATGCCGCGCGCGGGGAAATTCACCACGCGCAAGAAGGCGGTATCGTCCTCCGGATTGGCGATGAGGCGCAAATAGGCGAGCGCGTGCTTGATTTCCTGGCGCTCGAAAAAGCGCAGGCCGCCATACACCCGATAGGCGACGCCGCGGGCAAAGAACTCGTGTTCCAGCACCCGCGACTGGGCATTGGAGCGGTAGAGCACGGCAATCTGGCCTTGATGGACGCCCTCTTCCATCAAGGCGCGCGCCTCGTCGGCCACGAAACCGGCCTCATCCTGATCGCCTGCCGCCTCATACACCCGAATCGGCTCGCCTTCGCCCGCGTCCGTCCAGAGTTCCTTGCCCAGCCGCTCGCGGTTGTGCTGGATCAGCGCGTTGGCGGCGGCCAGGATGTGTCCGTGCGAACGATAATTCTGCTCCAGGCGAATGACCCGCACGCCCGGAAACTCGCGCTCGAAATCGCGCATGTTGCCCACTTCCGCGCCCCGGAAGGCGTAGATGCTCTGATCGTCATCGCCCACCGCGAACATCGCCGCTCCCCCGCCCGCCAGCAATTTCAGCCAGTTGTATTGCAGGCGGTTGGTATCCTGGAACTCATCGACCAGGATATGCCGGAAGCGTTGCTGGTAATGCGTCCGCAACGCCTCTTGACGCGACAAAAGCTCGTAGGCGCGCAGCAGCAATTCGGCAAAATCCGCCACGCCCTCGCGCTGGCATTGCGCCTCGTATTCCGCGTAGATTTCCGCCTTCTTGCGCGTGATGTTGTCCCAGATTTCCACGCTATCCGCGCGCAGTCCCTTTTCCTTGTGCGCGTTGATGAAATACTGGAGTTCGCGCGGCGGATATTTTTCGTCGTCGATGTTCAGGCTTTTCATGAGCCGCTTGATCGCCGCCAACTGGTCGGCCATGTCGAGAATCTGGAAGGTCTGCGGCAGATTCGCCTCGCGGTGGTGCAGGCGCAGCAGGCGATTGCACAGTCCATGAAAGGTGCCAATCCACAGGCTGCGCACATGCACCGTCGTCTGCGCCGTCAGACGGACGATCATCTCCCGCGCCGCCTTGTTGGTGAAGGTGACCGCCAGAATCTCGTGCGCGCTCGCCTGCCCGCTCGCCAGCAGCCAGGCAATGCGCGTCGTCAGCACCCGGGTCTTGCCGCTCCCCGCCCCCGCCAGAATCAGGCCATGCGTCGGCGGCTGCGTCACGGGCAAGGCAACCGCGTGCTGCTGCGGCTCATTCAAGTCAATCAGCGTCCTCGTGGACAGCGTTTCGGTGATCATTCGTCCGGCAATCGAAAATCAAGACGGTTTGGATTTTCGCACGTTCACGCCGCGCAAAAACAACAATCTGGAAGGGCGCAAAGACCGGAAACCGGCAAGAAACAAATGAAACAACCGGTTACTTCGTAAACCAAGGAAAAGCAGGGACGCACGCTCGCCCGCAAATCATTCGCCGCGTGACAGCCCACGGGCGCACGCAGTG
>JAITEO010000288.1 GCA_031281985.1 Zoogloeaceae bacterium
TTACCTGCTCTCCGACCCCGTGCTGGAGGAGCCGGTGCGCTGCGCCGCCGCCGATCTGGCGAAGGCGCGTTTCGCGCGTGGCGCGCTCGCGCCCAGGGGGCTGATGTACTACCCGGCCATGCCGCCGCGCGAGCCGGACTGGCAACGTGCCATCCCCGCCGCGATCAGGAAAACCGTGCGGGTGATGCTTTACACGCCACTACCGATCATCGGCGTTTCGGGCATCGAGCGGGTGGCGCGCGCCTTCGAGCGCCTGCCCGCCGCCGCCGACCCCGTGGCGTGCAAGCGCTACATCGGGCACCTGATACGAATGCAGGAAGAAATCGGCACGGGCGGCGCGGGTTTTCGCTTCCTGTACGCCGCGTTTCTCGAAGAAGCCGCGCCCCTCGCGGCGCGTCCGGCGCTGGCCGATTTGGCGGGGGAATTGGTAGCCATCGGCGACGACTGGCGCGAATTCGCCCTGGCCACCGCGCGAATGATCCGCGACCGCGATCCGCTCGAACCCAAACGGCTCGCAGCC
Organism: Zoogloeaceae bacterium; assembly: GCA_031281985.1. Taxonomy (GTDB): domain Bacteria; phylum Pseudomonadota; class Gammaproteobacteria; order Burkholderiales; family Rhodocyclaceae; genus Azovibrio. The sequence continues at coordinate 521 of JAITEO010000288.1, forward strand.
CTTCTGCGCAAACAGGCCGCGCGCGAAAGGACTTTCTTCACCGCCTTGGGCAAAGCCATATAAGAAAAGGCGGCAAAAAGGGGAAATCTACTTTTTGCCGCGTATCCCTAAACCACGAACTGTTTCAGGGTTGCCTCGACATCGTGCGCGAGTTGGTTGAGGGTGTGCGTGTTGCCGGCGACTTCTTCGGCGGCGGCGTTGTTTTCGTCGGTCATCTGGGCGATGCTTTCCACGTGTCGCGCGATGTCCTGGGCGGTCTGGTTCTGTTCCTTCAGCGCCGTGGAAATTTCGGTCACGGCGCCCGAAACCAGTGTGGCCTCATCGCGGATTTCACGGATGCGCGCGCTGGCTTCCTGCGCCAGTTCCTGGCCTGTGGCCACGCGTTGCACCACGTGTCCCATGCCTTCCACCGCTTCCCTGGCGGAGGTCTGCATCTTGTGGATCATGTTGCCGATGTCGCCCGTCGATTGCGCCGTGCGTTCCGCCAGTTTCCTCACCTCGTCGGCCACCACCGCAAAGCCGCGTCCCTGCTCGCCGGCGCGGGCGGCTTCGATGGCGGCGTTCAGCGCCAGGAGATTGGTTTGATCCGCCACCTCCTTGATCACCTGCACCACGGAAGAAATCTGTTCCGATTCATCGCCCAGGGTTTGAATCATCTGCGCGGCATCCGTGACGGTGGTTGCGATCGCGCCCATTTCCTCGGTGGTGCGCTCGATGATATCGCCGCCTTGTTGCGAGATTTCGCCCGCGTGTTGCGCCAGGTGTTGCGCTTCGCTCGCGCTGCCGGCAACCGTGCTGATGCTCACCGACATTTCCTGCATCGACGCCGCCATTGCCGAAGTGGAACCGCTCTGGCTGGACGAGCTTTGCGCCACCTGTCCCGCCGCGCTGGCAACCGAATGGACCACGCTGGATACCGTGCCGACCTTCTCCGAGATCTGCTTGAACGAGCTTTGCAGCTTTTCCATCATGGCGTTGAAGGCAACCACCATGTCGCCGACCTCGTCGCGGGCAACGTGTTGCAGACGCAAGCCCAGGTTCTGTTCCGTTTCCACCTGTACCACCAGATCGCGGGTTTTTTCCAATGGGCGGATCACCGAGCGCAGCATGGAAAGGAACAGGAAAGTCAGTATGCCGATGGAAAAGATGACCACCACGAACTGCACGGTGATGACGCGCCGCATGGCGGCATGCGAATCCTGGATGATTTCCTCCGTTATTTCCTTGCTGCGCAGGATCATGGCTTCGATCTGTTCATTGATTTGCTGCGTGGCCTGATTGCGCTGGGTGTTGCGCTGATCGATTTCCTTCGCCATGTGCAATATGGCCTCCGGGGTGGGCGCTTTCAGAGTTTCTTCCAGGCGTTGCGTAAAGAACAGATCGTCGGCGAACCAGGGGTTCCAGATCGGCTTGAAGCGATCCCAGAGCGTCTTTCCTTCCTCCGTCATGGGAATGGCCTCATAGGCGTGGAGATCCTTTTGCACCTTCTCATCCAGCGCGCGTTTTTGCAGCAGAAGCGTCTGCAATTCGGCGATGCTGGCCCCTTCCGGATTGTAGGCCCTGGCGACGATTTTGTTCGCGCGGCGGGAAAGATTGAGCACGTCCGCGTGCAATTGCAACAGGGCCACCATCTTGGGCAAACGCGATTCGCCGATGATTTCCATCCCCTCGCGGTCTTTCAGGGTATTGAACACGCCGATGGCGCCAATGCCCAACATGGCAAGCAAGGCCACCAGAACCAGCAGCAGCAGTTTGTTTTTGACCTTCATTTTCCATTCCTCCGTCTGATGAAGAAAAACACGCCCGCATGGACAGATTCATCTTCCCCCGATAGAAAAACGGATTCCAGCGCAGTTTGTTGGTTATCCGGTATCAAACGACAGGCATACGATGGCAAAAAAGTTACGACGACCTCGGCTGGACCACTCCCCATCTGCATGCGCCGTAGGGGCGCACTGCGTGCGCCCGTTGGCCGTTACGCGGCGTTGATGGTTTGCGGGCGCACGCAGTGCGCCCCTACGAGAACCCCAAGACCGCGCTGGTTTTGCGTTGGTTTTCACCAAAAAAGGGCAAGCTCCGCTTGCCCTTTTTTGCTGACTGAACCGGCAAAAAGTAGGTTTTTACTTTTTGCCGTACAGCAAAACCGCGCGGCGCTCTTCCTGCCAGGCGGTTTCGTCGGCGCTTGCCGATGCTTCCAGGTCTTCCGGTTCGGCGGCGGGGTCGTCTACCCACTCGCGCAGCAGGGGGCTGCCGTTGATCAGGTCGATGGGCAGGCGGTCGAACTCGTATTCGTAGGCGAAGCTGCGCCACAGGGGATATTCGGGACAGAGGCGGCGCAGCGCCTTGAAGGCCAGGCTCTGCAAGCGCCAGGGGCGAAAGGCGTGATGGTCGTAGACGGGTTGCTGTTTCACGTGAAACGGTTCCACATGCACTTGCAGACCGCAACAAAGCTGTCCGGCGTGCTTGTGAAAAGTCGGCTCGAACCAGCAGGCGCGCAGGATGCAGCCGCGCAGCCACGCGGGCGCGAGTTTTTGCATCTCCGCCAGGATGGCGCGGGCATCGATGTCCGGCGCGCCCCAGAGTTCCAGCGGACGGGTGGTGCCGCGTCCTTCCGAAAGCGTCGTGCCTTCCAGCAATACCGTGCCCGCATAGGCGCGCGCCATGAAAAGATTGGGCGCGTTCGGGCTGGGATTGACCCAGGCGCGTTCCATCCACGGCCAACCGTAGCCCGGCGCGGCTTCCGGCTGCCAGCCCTGCATGGTGACGACCTTGCAGTCCACGTCGAGCTTCAGGGTGGCGACGAACCAGCGCGCCAACTCACCCAGGGTGAGACCGTGCCGCATGGGCAGCGCGCCCGCGCCGACGAAACTTTCCCAGCCGGGTTTCCGTAGCAATCCTTCCACCGGGCGGCCAACGGGATTGGGGCGATCCAGTATCCACACCGCCTTGCCATGTTGCGCCGCCGCTTCCAGCACATAGCGCAGGGTGGCAATGAAGGTGTAGACGCGGCAACCCAGATCCTGCAAATCGACGAGCAGGACATCGAAGTGTTCCAGCATCGCCGCCGTTGGCCGACGCGTTTCGCCGTACAGGCTGAATACGGGGATGCCCAGCCGGGGATCGATGAAATCCGGCGATTCCACCATGTTGTCCTGCTTGTCGCCGCGCAATCCGTGCTGCGGGCCGAAGGCGGCGGCAAGGCGCACATCCGGCAGTTGGGCAATGGCGTCGAGCGCGTGCGTGAGATCCGGCGTCACGGAAGCCGGATGCGCCAGCAGCGCCAGGCGCTTGCCCGCGAGCGGACGGCGCA
>JAITEO010000300.1 GCA_031281985.1 Zoogloeaceae bacterium
AGCACGATGCGTCTGGACGAGTACAACAACAGCAACCGCGTGGTGGCGGAAAATATCCTCACACTGGCGGAAGCCCGCTCCCGCTTCGCCCGCAGCCTGCGCCTCCGGCTGGATGCCACATGCAGGAATTTTGACGCCCAACACCTGAAAACCCTGCTCACCGCCCATCCGGGCGTCACGCCTGTTCTCGTCGCCTACCAGAATCCGCACAGCCGCGGAGAACTCGCCCTGGGCGCGGAATATCGCGTCACGCTGGACGATGCGTTGCTCGTCGCGTTGCGCGACTGGCTTACACCGGAGCGGGTGGAAATTCGATATGGCTAGCGGCAATACTGTTTGGAATATGTTCCTACGCTCTGATGATCCGCAATCCAGGCCATCTTCGTCGAAAGCGAAGGATGGCGCAATGCGCCAACCACACCACTGCCTCGGCTGCTCGATCGCAAATAGTTGAGAAGATGACAAAGCTCGCAATGTGTCCCCACGTTGCGAGGGCTTTTTCGTTTTTTCCTATCCTGTTGTCGTTGCGAAGAACGAAACGCCGCGCCAATTTCACCACTCCCTCGTTACAAGCGAGGCGCAAAGCGCCGTGGCAATCCATGCGGCGGTTTTATCATCCCAAACGACAAAGCCGTCTGGATTGCCATGGCGCTGCGCGTCTCGCAATGACGAGACAAGTCGGGGCTGGGCCATTTCTCAATGATCGGCATGTGCGTAAGTCGTTGATTTTTCATAAGTTCCAAAAATACGAACACCCGTAACACTAATTTCGCGAAGCGGATTACTACTATGTCGATAAAACACCTTTTGCCCTGAGGCTTGCCGAGGAAGGTATGGCGTACTTTTCTCCCGCCCGCGCCGTTTTGGCAAGAGCCTGTTCCTGGATACCTTGGCGGAACTGTTTGCGGGCAACGAGCCGTTGTTCCGAGGCTTGTATTGTCACGACAAATGGGATTGGGAAATCAAATATCTGGTGATTCGCATCAGCTTTGGCGGCGGGCTGATGAAAAGTCCTGACACGCTGGAGGCCAGCATCCGCTTTCAGTTGAAGAACAATGCCAAACGCCTGGGCGTGACGCTGGAGGACGACTGTTCAGCAAGGTCAATATCTTTTCCGGCCTCAACTTGCGCCTGCCCTGGCATTTCTCCCTTCCGGGTGCAATCAAGTGCAGGAAACTGCGCTTGTCTCCAATGACATCGTGACGTGATAGCATGGATATGTCCTGCTTCGGGACATCCCAAAGGAGCCTTTCATGAAATTCGTATTCCTGCGAACCTGTTTTTGTCTTTTTTGCGCAGCCTTTTTTACGCGGGCCGTAGCGTCCGAGGATGCGCTCCGCGCGCTGGTGATTCCAGTCTGGGTCAATGGCGAAATGGCCGTGCTGGACGAAAACACGGAATTCCTGATCCCTTTCGAGAACGATTACAACGGCGTCATCGCCGGGGATTACCAGGACACCTTCTGGCTGAACGCGGACGGCGTCTGGTCGCTGGTCAGCAGGAAGAATGGTGTGATCCTGCCCGATTTTTCCGAAACCATGGGCACACTCTCGTCCGGAACCTTCTGGTTCGAGCAGAATGGAAAATACGGCATCGTCGATGCCCACGGCAATGTTCTGTACCCCGCCCGTTTTGAAGAGCTGTACACCAGCCTGCATGAGGAATTCCTCTTCTACGGAAGCAAGGGCAAGTATGGCATCCTGCATGTCTCCACCAAGGATCGCGAAGCGGAAGGAAAGACCATGACGCCCGCCCATTATGACGATATCGCGTCCGATGTGCGGGTGCGCGATCATGGCGGACTGGTGCTTGCTCAGCGCGGCAGGGATTCCTGGGTCATCGACCTGAATGCCCGGACGGAACAGAAGGTACCCTACACGAAATTCTCTGGTGTCATGCGTTCGGGATACATCGTCGTCGCGACGGAAGCCCGCCGTGACAAAAAGGGACGGGAAATCGCGCCGGAGCGCCATGGCCTTGCGGATGCCCAGGGCAAGCTCGTCATTCCGCTGCAATATGCCTGGCTGGGCGAACCTTCCGAAGGGCGTATCGCCTTTCGCGCGAAGAAAAACGGCCCCTGCGGGTATCTGGATTTTTCGGGAAAGGAAGTCCTCAAGGCGCAGTTTGCCAGTTGCCAGGCCTTCGGCAGGAAAGGGGCGCTCGTCAGCCGGGAAGGTTCGGACCTCAAGGGGAAATATGGCTTGATCGATTCTGCGGGTAACTGGATCATGGCGCCGAAATACGATTACGCCTATGACAGGGACGAGTTCCCGCTGGGGGGGCTGCCGGGGGTGAGCTTCGTTGCCGTGGAATCTTCCACGTTGACTGTGCCGATCGGGATTTTTGATACGAATCGAGGTGAGGAAATTGTTCCACGCCAGCATTTCCGGCTGAGCATCCTGAATGAAAAGCTGCTCACCTTTGTGCCGTATGGCGCGCCGTTGACGACCATCTGGCTCCTGGATGTGCCAACCCATGAATCCGCCATGGGGGTCATGGATTGGTCGGGCAAGGTGCTCATCGCGCCGAGCGATTTCAATCTGTTTACCCTGGATGCTTCTGGCAAAGCGATCCGCGCCAGCAGTAACGGCATTTTCAAGGGCGGCCTGCAAGCCATTTATAGTCTCGAAGGCAAGGAACTGGCGCGTTTCGGCGCAGCCGCGCCAAGCGATGGGCAAAGCTGGCAAGACGTCCGGATCGACCTGGAAGCGGATCTCATCCTCATCAATCAGCACACGAAGGACGAAGAAGACAACGAACG
>JAITEO010000315.1 GCA_031281985.1 Zoogloeaceae bacterium
AACCTCCTTATTCTGGACAGCCCCTATCCCAATATACAATGCCAGCAACAAAGGCACAAAAGCTACAATAATACTGTTCTTGAACCCACCGTCGATAAAGACAAGCTGATTAAAGGTAAAGGTAAAAACGAGAGTGATGAGCGCCGCGCCAATATTGCTGTTACATATTCTTGCCAATACCCTGTATAACAGGAATGCCATGGCGATGGCCACACACAAATCAATCAACCGTAATGAAATAAAAGGATTGTATTGCAGAGAAAACACCCATGAACATAACATGGGATAAAGGGAAAGCCCACCGACATCCGGAATACCTTGCCCGTTGGCAAAACTATAGTGAATCTGTTGCGCAACATAAGCATAATAGCCATCGTCCGTTACTGGAAATAATCCCAAAAGCATCAGGCGCGGGAAAACCGTTCCCGCCAGGATTACGCTTATCAGCAGCGCCGTATCGCCAATCCGCGAAACTCTTGACTCCTGGAATGCCCTGCTGAAAAACATTGTCATATTCTTAAACCATATCACTCAAAATCCGGCGCGTGTGTCTGGCGTCCGCAAACGGGGGCATGATAGCGGATTTTCGGTAAGAAACCCATACGCAATGTGCAAGCGCATGACCGTGCCGGTTGCTGCATCGCTGCGAGATTTTCGCAGACGATGCCAGGAGAGACCGCCCGGTTGGCGCAGATTTCTTCCCGTTGTCCTGCGGAACTGCGATCCGCGATGCCCCTCGCGCCGCAGGCGCGCATTGCTGCCCGCAAGGGCTATACTTATGGCTTTCGTGATTATCGGGTTCTTTGCTCCATGGAATTTTTGGGTACGCTTGCCGACATCGTCCTGCACCTGGACAAGTATTTGTATTCGCTGACGGCGCAGTATGGGGTATGGATCTATGCCATCTTGTTCATCATCATCTTTGCGGAGACGGGGTTGGTGGTGACGCCGTTCCTGCCGGGCGATTCCCTGCTCTTTGTCGCCGGGGCGATTGCCGCGCTGGGGGAGATGCAGCTTGGTTTGCTGCTGGGATTGCTGTCCGCTGCCGCCGTATTGGGCAACATGACGAATTATCAGATCGGCCGTTATCTTGGACCGGGCGTGTTCAAGCGGGAGAATGCCCGTTTTCTGAACCCGGCGGCGCTGTTGAAGACGCGGGCGTTCTATGCGCGGCATGGCGGCAAGGCGCTGATCATTTCCCGTTTCCTGCCGTTGTTTCGCACCTTTGTGCCGTTTGTCGCCGGGGTGGGCGCCATGCATTACGGGCGTTTTTTCTTCTTCAATCTTTTTGGCGCGATCTCCTGGGTGTTCGCGCTCTGCCTGGCGGGGTACTGGTTCGGCAATATGACGTGGGTACGGGAAAACCTTTCCCTGTTGATCCTGGGCATCATCCTTCTTTCCTTGTTGCCCGCGCTGTTTGCCTGGATGGTGCGCTTGCGGCAACGGAGGAGCAAGACATGTCCCTGAGCCGGAGACGCTTCCTGGCCGCCGCCTGCCTGCTGCTGCCTGCCGCCTGCGCCACCCGGCGCGGGGCGGATGGGCAGGAAGCGACGGTTTTCGACCCGAAGTACCTGGCCAAGTCCGACATCGACCGAGTGATCGATTTGAGCCGCGAACTCGTCATGGCGGCGCTCGAACGCATTGCAGATAAACTGTACCGGCGCAATCCGCGTGAGTGGAAAAAGGCGCAGCACGCCGGACGCGAGGCGGCGCTGGCGGCGCTCTTGCGTTACCGGGAGACTGCGCCCGCGTCGCTTGCCGGACAAACGGAAGGCGCGGCGGCCTTGCAGGCGTTCAATCCCGACTACGCGGATGATCGGGTCGCGGCGCTGATGTACGGGCTATTGACCATGACGGATGCTGCCTACGAGCACAAGGACGAATTCTTCCTGCTCGATTCGCTGGACGCGCAGAAGTTCTACAACTGCGCGCGCAACATGGAGATCGCCATCTGGAAGCTCGCCGCCACGCAGGATGCGGCGGGCAAGCCGCTCATCTATTCCAATGAGATGGAAGGCGGACAGCAGAATCTTTCTTTCGAGCGGGAATTCGGCGGCGTCATCATGCTTTTGGATTACATTGCCAACATCCTGGCGGACAGGAACGGACGCGCCATTACCCGCGTCACCCATTCGCTTGCCGCCTCGATTTTCCTGCCGGTAGGCTTCTTGAAATGAAACGCGTCGTCATTCTGATTTCCGGGCGCGGCAGCAACATGGAGCGCCTCATCCGCGCCGAACGGCAGGGCGAACTCGCCCAGGCGCAAATCGTTGCCGTCTTTGCCAACCGTCCCGAAGCCCAGGGACTCGTCCATGCCGCCGCCGCCGGCATTCCCGCGCTGGCGCTGGCGCACGGGAAGTATCCGGATCGGGAAAGTTTCGATGCGGCGCTCATCGCCGCCATCGACCGGCACCAGCCGGATCTGGTGCTGCTGGCCGGTTTTATGCGCATCCTCTCGGACGGATTTACGCGCCATTATGCGGGTCGGTTGATGAATATCCATCCTTCCCTGTTGCCCGTCTTTCCTGGTCTGCACACCCACCGGCGCGCGCTGGAGGCTGGCGTGCGCCTGCATGGCTGCACGGTGCATTTCGTCACGCCCGAACTCGACTGCGGCCCCATCGTCCTCCAGGCCGCCGTGCCGGTGCTCGACGGCGACGACGAGGACACGCTGGCGGCGCGAGTGCTGGCGCAAGAGCATCGCATCTATCCGCTTGCCGTGCGCTGGTTCGTGGAAGATCGGCTGCGCATCGACGGTCAACGGGTCGAGGTACGAGGGCGGCAACAGGAAGACGCCCTGTTCGCGCCTCGCCTTGCCTGATTTCGCCGTCCGTCCATGCCGTCCTTTTCGCGGTTTTTCCCCCGGCGCGAACTGAGTGTTGCGCTGGCGCTTTCCTGCCTCTTGCATCTGGCGGCGCTTTTTCCCCTGCGCTGGGATTGGCAAACGCCCGCGCCACTGCCGCCGCCGATGCGCCTCAACGCCGCGCTCACGCCCGTACCGCCCGCGCCACCTGCGCCACCACCTGTACCCCCTGCACCGCCCATGCCGCCCGTAGCGCCGCCCGCATCGCCCACGCCTGCTGCGGAAGCGCCACCCGATCCCGCCGAGCAGATCGCCGCCACGTCACCGCGGATCGAAGCGCCGCCCGCGCCGGAGGCGGATGCGCCGTTGCCGGAAGCGGATGCCGCAACCCCCCCTTCTCCCGTGCCGGAAGCGCAGGACGAACTGCCGTCCGGCGAGGGCACCATCGACTTTTTCCCGCCGCGCGGCGAAATCCGCTACACCGTCTATCGCGGCACACAGGGGTTCGAGGTCGGGCGCGCCGAGTTGCGCTGGGAGATCGAGGAAGGGCGGTATCGCCTCACTTCCCGGTTGTGGACGACGGGGCTTGCCGCCCTCTTTTATCCGGTAAACATTGTTTCGGAAAGCGTGGGCGTCATCAGCGCGCGCGGGCTTCAGCCCGAGTACTACCAGCAGACCCGCAACAAGGACGCGCCGGAGCGCGTGGAATTCGACCATGCGGCGCAGCAGGTGCGCATCCAGGAGAATCCGCCGATCGAGATGAGCGCGAACAGTCATGATTTTCTCAGCCTGCAATACCAGTTTGCCTACAACGTGCTGCCCGGCAGCATCGCCGCCGGCACGCGCGGCACGCTGGATTTCTGGCTGGCGACGCACAAAAAATACGAATTCATCCGCTTCGTCATTCTTGGCGAGGAAACTCTGGAATTGCCCGCCGGGAGCTTCAATACCCTGCACGTGCAGAGCGCGGACGAGACCAGCACGGATCTCTGGCTGGCGCAGGATTACCTGATGCTGCCGGTACGCCTGCATTTCACCGACAAGAACGGCGATCACTACGAACAGGCCGCCCGCGAAATCCGGTTCGAGAAAGACGAGGCGCAGGAGCCAGAGCCGGAGCAGGAAACGGAAGACACGGAATGATGCCGCCAAAAGGTGCAATCCAAGGGGGAGGAAACAAACGAAGCGCTGCCACTTGCCGTCCCTTCTCCCGGCGTTGCGCGCCCCTTCCTTACCCCCTGACCTTTTCGCGCAGCAGGCGTTGTTTTTCGCGCGTCCAGTCTTTTTCCTTTTCGTCTTCGCGTTTGTCGTATTGTTTCTTGCCCTTGGCGAGGCCGATTTCCGCCTTGATGCGGCCGTGCGTGTAGTGCAGGTCGAGCGGCACGAGGGTGTATCCGGCGCGTTCCACCTTGCCGATCAGTTGCATGATCTGGCGGTTGTGCAAGAGCAGCTTGCGCGTGCGCACCGGATCGGGGTGGATGTGGGTGGAGGCGGTGAGCAGCGGCGTGACGTGCATGCCCAGGAGCCAGATTTCGCCACGCTTGATGAGCACATAGGCTTCCTTGATCTGCACCCGTCCGGCGCGGATGGATTTGACCTCCCAGCCTTCCAGGGCGAGGCCGGCTTCGTATTTTTCCTCGACGAAATAATCGTGAAAGGCTTTTTTGTTGCTGGCAATGTGCATCAGGATTCCTTTAGAATCGTCGGATTCTAGCAAGGAACGGATTTACTGGAACATGACGGTGGTGGAAAAATCAGTCCTGATCGCGCATTCGGCACAAAAAATGTTCGATCTGGTGGATCGCTGCGAGGAGTATCCGCAATTCCTGCCCTGGTGCGACCGCACCCAGTGCACCCTGCGCGACGAAAAAACCACGGTGGGCACCCTGCACATCAATTTTCATGGCATAAAAACGCAGTTTACCACCGAGAACAGCAAGGAATTCCCCCACGCCATGCACATTCGCCTGGTCGATGGGCCGTTCCGGAAGCTGGAAGGCTTTTGGCGTTTTCACGCCTTGCGGGAGGATGCCTGCAAGGTGGAGTTTCGCCTGCACTACGAGTTTTCCGGCAGGCTGCTGGAAAAGGTGATCGGCCCGGTGTTCAATCGCATCGCCAATACCTTCGTCGAGGCTTTCGTCAAACGCGCCGATCAGGTGTATGGAGTTGAATCATGAAGGAATCGAGCATACAGGTGGAAGTGGTGTACGCCCTGCCGGAACGCCAGGAAATCGTCCGCCTGCAACTGCCGCCCGCCAGCCCCCTGCACGCCGCGCTGACGGCTTCCGGCCTGTTGCAGAAGTACCCGGAAATCGATCCGGAAAACGGCAAGTTCGGCATTTTCTCCAAACTCGCCAAACCCGATACCCCCCTGCGCGACCGCGACCGGGTGGAAATCTACCGCCCCCTCATCGCCGACCCCAAACAGATCCGCCAACAACGCGCCGCCGAAGGCAAGGCACTCAAGAAAGCCCCCGCAAGCAGCACGGCGGGATCGGAAGACTGAGGACAGAGGGCTGAAGACAGCGCGGCGCTGCGCGCCTTTGTGGTCAGGGGCAGGTATTCCGTGGGCGCGTGTGGGCATGGCTGGTTTTGTTGGCTTTTGTAGGGGGCGGCAACCTGCCGCCCGTTTTCGGTCGGTGGGCGTGCGGCAGGTTGCCGCCCCTACGCGAACCAACAAAGTCGGCCACGCCAGACCACAGACGGGTGCAAGCCCTTGCGGGGTGCAAGCCCTTGCAGGGTGCAAGCCCTTGCAGGGTGCAACTTTCCCCAAAACCCTGACAACGTGCCGTGCCGCCCCCTTGCAGGGTGCAAGCCCTCTCCCGCCCTATCGGGCACCCTCTCCCCCAAAGGATTGGAGGAGAGGGAACGGCAAGCGGCGGCGCTTCGTCTGGACGGTTTTTCTCCACTTTTCATCGCGCCCGGATTGAGGGTTCATCCTGTCCATCCTGTTCATCCTGTCAAAATTGTTTTTCCTCTTGACAAGGGGGACAGAGGAAATTCGACAGGATGACAGGATGAACAGGATGGTTGTCTTCCCCCCTGCAAAGGCCGAAGGCCAGGAGAGGGTAACGCGTCGTGCTGCCTCCCCTCTCCCGCCCTATCGGGCACCCTCTCCCCCAAAGGATTGGGGG
>JAITEO010000002.1 GCA_031281985.1 Zoogloeaceae bacterium
ATTGCGCCGCGCTTCGAGCACGCTTTCGATTTTCTCGCCGATGGTTTTGCCCCCGTGGGTATTCCCCAGACCGGAGAGGACGCTTACGTTGACCGGCGCGGAAATCTGCTGATTCCCTCAGATGTTTGCAAACGTCTTGAGGCAAATTGAAAACCGGGACACGATTGCAGATGAAAAAACCTTCCGACCAACAGATTATTGCGTCTCTCTTGCGCGAAAGCCAGCCCGTGAAACCGTATTGCTATATCCTGGGGATGCGTTTCGACGCGGCGAAGGTTTACCGTGTCGCTCGTTTCTTGCATGGCTTCATTTATCTTGCCGCGCTGTTCCTGCACCTCGTTTTCATCCGGGATGGGCACTTGGCCTTTCTTGAACTGTACGAAACGTTCGGCATTTTGCCTCCCGCCCACATCCTGTTCTTCAGTGCCGCTTTCCATTATTGGTATCTTCATGCCCTGATGTACGTGGGGATATTTCTGTATTTCTATGTATATCGCAAGGAAATCTGGCCGGTCTGGCTGATGCTGGGGATCATGATCGGCTTTCCTGCCTGTTACGTCGGCTTTCCTGCCTATTACGATTTTACTCCCCTGTCCCACTTTTAGCCTGCCTCGCCCTGAGAACCTGTCCCCGCGCGCGGATTCGCCGCATGATTCCTCTGCATCCTGACATCTGTCTCCTGCCGCCACAAACCCCTCCCCAGCCCTCCCCTTGTCAGGGGAGGGAGTGTGTTTTGGGGATGTGATATGCTCATTTCCCTGCAATACGAAGGCTTTTTTCCTCTGGAAAGGACGGGCAATGGCACGAAGGATGAAGGGACTGGCGGGGCTTTTATTGGCGGGAATCCGGACGGGTTGCGGCAGCATGGGCGTGCAGTTTGCGTCGATTGGCGAGGCGGATGAAACCTGGGAATCCGCGCCCATCCAGCGCGCCCAGTCCTGCCGATGAGCATGCCGGGCGCGTATCGCATCCTGGTGTTGGGCATTGGCAACCTGTTGTGGGCCGATGAGGGGTTTGGCGTGCGCTGTGTCGAGGCCCTGCATCGGGGCTGGCGCTTTCCCGCCGAGGTCTGCCTGATGGATGGCGGCACCCAGGGACTCTATCTCCTGCCCTATGTGCAGGCGGCAGAACGTCTGCTGGTGTTCGATGCCGTGGATTACGGCGACGCGCCGGGAACGCTGCGCGTCGTCACGGACGATGCCGTGCCGCGCTTCATGGGGGCGAAAAAGATGAGCCTGCACCAGACCGGTTTCCAGGAAGTCCTCGCCGCCGCCGCGCTGACCGGACGCTCGCCCTGCGCGTCGACCCTGATTGGCGTGCAGCCGGAAGAACTGGAAGATTACGGCGGCAGCCTGTCGCCCGTGGTGCGCGAAAAACTGCCGGAGGCGCTGGATGTCGCCCTCCGCTGGCTCGAGCGTTGGGGCGCGGCGGGCAAGAAGCGGGAAAAAGCCGAAGAAGCGCCGCCGCTGACGAATGCGGCGCTGGCGCTGGCCGCCTATGAACATGGGCGACCGGAGGCGCATCTGGCCTGGCGCAAGGGCGACGCGCGTTTTCTGAACGCGCGGGACGAAACCTGAAATGTGCGTCGGCATTCCCATGCGGGTCATCGAAGGCGACGCGTTCCGGGCGCGCTGCCAGGGACGCAGGGGCGAAACCTGGATCGACATGCGCCTTGTCGGCGCGCAGCCCGCGAATACCTGGCTGCTGACCTTCGCGGATACCGCCCGCGAAGTGCTGGAGGCCGAACGCGCCAAGGCCATTGATGCCGCGCTGGACGCGCTGGAAATGCTCCTTTCCGGCCAACACCTCACCCCCGAACAACTGGACGCCTTCTTCCCCGATCTGGTCGGCCGCGAACCCGAATATCCCGCATCGGAAGACGGAAGACAGAGGACAGAGGACAGAGGACTGAAGACAGAGCGCTCACTACGCTCGCTTTGTGCGCTGTAATCCGTAGTCCGCTGGCGCAGATTTCTCTGATCACCGACTACAGACAACAAAGGCCGCGCCAGCGGCCGCTCTGTCTTCTGTCCTCTGTCCTCTGCCCTCTGTTCCTCTGCCCTCTGTTCCCCTGCCCGCATGGTATGATCCGCCACCTCGAAAAACACGGGTTGTCATTGCATGGAGCAGGAGTGGGAACAGGAACTGGCGGCGGCGCGCCGGGAGATTGACGACATCGACGCGCAATTGCTGGCGCTCCTGAACCGGCGGGCGCGTTGCGCGCAGCAGGTGGGCGTCATCAAGGCGCGGCATGGCGCGGCGGAGGAAGCGGACGCAGCGGCGGCGAGTCATTATCGTCCCGCGCGGGAAGCAAAGGTGTTGCGGCGTTTGCAGGACTTGAACACGGGTCCCCTGCCGGATGAAAGCGTGACCTTTTTCTTTCGTGAAGTGATGTCCGCCTGTCTTTCGCTGGAAGAGCCGCTGGCGGTGGCCTTTCTTGGCCCCTTGGGCACCTTTTCCGAATCCGCCGCCGTCAAGCAGTTTGGTCACGCCGCGCGCCTGCTGCCCTTTGCTTCCATCGACGAAGTGTTTCGGGAAGTGGAGGCCGGACACGCGGAATACGCGGTCGCGCCGCTGGAAAATTCCACCGAGGGCGCGGTGGGGCGCACGCTGGATCTGCTCTTTTCCACTTCCTTGCAGATTTGTGGCGAGGTGGTGGTGCGCATCCACCAGAACCTGCTTTCCCACGCCCGCGATCTGGCTGCGGTGAAAAAAGTCTATGCGCACGCGCAATCCCTGGCGCAATGCCACGAATGGCTGAATCACATGCTGCCGCACGCCCAGCGCATCGGCGTTGCCAGCAACGCCTTCGCCGCGCAGATGGCGGCAGAGGAGCCAGACACCGCCGCCATCGCGGGCGAGGCGGCGGGAGAACGCTATCGGCTGGCAAAGCTCGCCGCCAATGTGGAGGACGATCCCAACAACACCACGCGCTTCGTGGTACTGGGACGCCACGACGCGGAAATTTCCGGCAAGGACAAGACTTCGCTCATCATGTCCGCGCCCAACCTTTCCGGCTCCCTGCACGATCTGCTGCAACCGTTCGCCCAGGAAGGCGTTTCCATGACCCGCCTGGAATCGCGCCCGGCGCGGCAGGGCTTGTGGGAATACGTCTACTACGTGGATGTGGAAGGCCACCGCCACTCCCCCCCCGTTGCCGCCGCGCTGGAATCCCTGGCCAGACGGGCAGCCTTCCTGAAAGTGCTGGGGTCTTACCCGGTGGCGGTGTATTAAAAGCGGCAAAAAGTAAAAATCTACTTTTTGCCGGGTGAGTCAGCAAAAAAGGGCAGGCAAAGCCTGCCCTTTTTTGGGGTAAGGCAAGGGAACCCACTACCCACCTGCCCGATCCTGTAGGGGCGCACTGTGTG
>JAITEO010000011.1 GCA_031281985.1 Zoogloeaceae bacterium
CGCCCGGTGTCCGCGCTCTGGATGACACGGTGAAGGGTGCGATGAAAAGTGGAGGAAAACCGTCCAGACGAAGCGCCGCCGAGCACGGGAGGCGTCCTGAAGGGACGCAACTCTGATAACCCCCGGCGTCAGCCGGGGGGAACATGGCCTCAAGATCAGGTAGCCCCAACGGGGCGCTACATCGTGCAGCCGCATCGGTACATGCGTCGTTTCCGGCAGAGCCGCTACCACAATCGTTTTTCGTACACGGGTGCAACGAATGTTTTTTCCCATGCTGCCGCTGCGGGTAACGCCCCGTTGGGGCTATCCAGGGTGGGGGATGGGCCGCCATGCCCCCGGCTGACGCCGGGGGTTATCGAAATTACGTCCCTTCGGGACGTTCCCGGATTTTCAAATGTGATCGCGCTCGAAAAAAGAGCGGGGTTTCGTGGTTGATTTCGATACGGCTGGCGGAAAACTTTGGATTGTACCCAGATAAACGGGTGCAAATATCACTTTGACATCCTCCACTTTTCATTGCACCCCACGGTGAAATTCAGTTTGACTTAGGCGTCCCGCATGGATAGAGTGAGCGCCTTGTAGCGGACGCAACCGACACGGCGCGCCGGTTGTCGATGTCCCTGCCGCGCTTGCCGCAACCCGTGCATGGCAAGCCTTGTTCGCAATGGAAGTGTTTTTTTCAGGAGGAGAAGATGAACAAGATCGTCTTGATTTTGATCCTGGCGGCCGTTCTCGTGCTGGTCGTGTTGCTCCTGAAACCCGCGCCCGTCCCGGCGGTTCCCAGCGCGGAATTGAATCGGGAATTGTGGCAAGCCGCGCTCCATGATTGCGACGTGGAAAAAGTAAAGGAACTGGTGAAGAAAGGGGCGGATATCAACCAGACCGGCGATGAGGGCTTCGACGCCTTGTTGATCAACACGGCCAGGATTGGCGAATTCAAGGACGCCAGCCTTTTTTCGCTGGTGGCCATCCGCACCAATTCCTTTGGCGGCATGAGAGAACGCTGCCGGGAAACCGCCCGCTATCTGAGTTCCATGGGCGCGGCGGACAGCGGACACTATCTGGGTTTTTGCATTGGCAATCGGCAGTATGAAACCCCGCTGGTCTTTGAAAATGAACACATGAAAATCACTTTCAAATGGTATGATCTTCTCGGAATATCGCAGGGCGAGATAGAAAAAAAGACCGTGGAACCCATAAGGATACACAGCGAGACCAGCGTCATAAACGGAACGAAGCGTTTTCGCAGATGGGAAAGAACGCCGGATGCCAAGGACGAGTTCATGGCTACGGCTTTCATCGTGGTCAGGGACTGGCCGTTGCACTTCTACATCCCCAGAGGCATCACCATCAATCGTGACCATTACCGCGAGTTTCCCAAAATCGTCGACAACAAGCTCAAACTGGTCAAGGAGTTTACCCTGACCTACGAATACAGGGGCCAGACCTACCAGTTCGAACTGCCTGAAATCGTCCAGGAAATCGACATGCAGGACTACGAAATCCTGTGCCGCGCTCCGAACGTCATGTAGCGAAGAAGCAGGCCAAAGGTATCTGGCGGCGAATCCGGACTCACTCGTGCCGGAGCGCCTCGATGGGATCCAGCCGGGCGGCGCGGCGGGCGGGCATGTAGCCGAACAGGACGCCGATGGCGGCGGAGAACAGGAAGGAAACCAGGTTGATGCCGGGGTCGAAATCGAAGGGCATTTGCGTAACGGAAGAAAGGATCAGGCAGGCCATGAAGGCCAGGACGATGCCCAGTATCCCGCCCAGCATGGAAAGCGCCACGGCCTCGATGAGAAATTGCAGCAGCACCTCGTGTTCCAGCGCGCCAATCGCCAACCGGATGCCGATCTCGCGCGTGCGCTCGGTGACGGAAACCAGCATGATGTTCATGATGCCGATGCCGCCCACCAGAAGACTCACCGCCGCCACCGCGCCCAGGAGCGTGGTCATGGTGCCCACGGTGCTGGAGAGCGTTTCGGCTATCTGGCGCGTGTCCATGATGGTGAAATTGTCGTCTTCGCTTTCCGCCAGCTTCCTGCGCTCGCGCATCAGGCGGCGAATCTGCGCCATCACCTGCGTGGAATCCGCGCCGTCGCGCATGGACAGCAGGATGACGCTAACGTCCTGCGGTTTGCCGATCAATCGGCGCTGCGCCGCTTTCAGCGGCATGAGCACCATGTCGTCCTGATCCATGCCCATCGCGCCCTGTCCCTTGGACACCAGAAGACCCACCACCGGACAGGAAAAATTCTTGACGCGAATCTGCGCGCCCACCGGATTTTGTCCCCCAAAGAGCTTGTTGCGCACCGTCTCGCCAATGACGCAGACCGCGCGTCCCGATTGCTGCTCTTCTTCGGAAAACGGACGCCCGGAGGCAAACTGCCAGTTGCCGACCGTGAAATACTCATTGGTCGATCCGGTCACGGTCGACGACCAGTTTTCATTGCCAGCCACCAGCGGCGCGCTGCGGCTGACGGTCGGCGCGACCGCCCGCAAGGACCATATCTGCGCTCTTATGGCATCCGCATCACTGATGCGAAACGCCGCCGAGCCGAAGGCCGCCGCGCCCATGCGCTGGCCGGGACGCAGAATCAACAGGTTGCTGCCCAGGCTGGAAATCTGCTCGCTCACCATGCGCGTCGCGCCATTGCCCAGCGTCACCATCGTAATCACCGCCGCCACGCCGATGACGATGCCAAGAATGGTGAGAAAGGAACGCATCAGATTGCGGCGGATTTCCCGCAAGGCGAGCAGGATGGCGTTCAGGTACATGCTCAATCTCCCCGCTCTGGCCGCATGGCGTCGCTTTCCAGCGCGCCATCGACGAAATGCACGACGCGCTTGGCATAGTGCGACATGTCGGCTTCATGCGTGACCATCAGTATGGTGATGCCCTGTTCGCGGTTCAGGCGCACCAGCAGTTCCATGATTTCGTGGCTGCGCGTGCTGTCCAGGTTGCCGGTGGGTTCGTCCGCCAGCAGCACCATCGGCTGGGTTACGATGGCGCGGGCAATGGCGACGCGCTGATGTTGTCCGCCGGAGAGTTCCGCCGGCGTGTGCGTTTCCCAACCGGAAAGCCCGACATGCGCGAGCGCCTGCCGCGCGGCGGCGTGGCGTTGCGCGGCAGGTTCGCCGCGATACAGGAGCGGCAGTTCCACGTTTTCCTGCGCCGAGGTGCGCGAGAGCAGATTGAAGCCCTGAAAGACGAACCCCAGGTAATGCCGCCGCAACAACGCCCGCTGGTTGCGGTCGAGCCGTTCCACATGCACGCCCTGGAAGAGATACTCGCCAGAAGTGGGTGCGTCCAGGCAGCCGAGGATATTCATTGCCGTGGATTTGCCGGAACCGGAAGGCCCCATGATGGCAAGGAATTCTCCCGGCATGATGCGCAGATCGACGCCGCGCAGCGCCTGGAACGCCGTCTGTCCCTGACCATAGGTCTTGACCACGTTCTGGAACTCGATCAGCGCCTCGTCCTTCTTCATGCGCAGACCCTTCTCCGCGTCGTCCTGCGCGTCACTTTTTGATTTCCTGGTATTCGGTGATGACGTCCATCCCCGCGGACAGTTCGCCGCCCAACACTTCCGTATGGCTGCCGTTGCTGATGCCGATCTGCAGTTTCACGGGTTGCGGCGTGTCGTTTTGCAGGATCCACGCGGTGGGTTCCGCTTCGTTGGAGCGGTCGGCGCTTTTGGGGCGCTGGCGGCGCGGCGGCGCGGGCATCAGGCGGGCGAGGAAACTTCTCGTGTCGGGCGCGTCCTCGCCGGGCGGAGCGAAGCGCAGGGCGGCATTGGGGATGAGCAGCGCCTTGTCGCGCCGCGCGGTGATGATTTCCGCCGCCGCCGTCATGCCGGGGCGCAGGGCCAGATCGTCATTGGCGACCTTGAGCACGGTGGTGTAGGTGACGACGTTGTCCGTGGTGGTCGCGCCCAGATCGACGCGCTCGACCGTGGCGGGAAACTTGCGGTTGCCCCAGGCCGCCACCGTGAAGGTGGCGTTCGTGCCTTCCTGCACCTGGCTCACGTCGGCCTCATCGACATTGACGTGCAATTCCATCTGGGTCAAATCTTCGGCGATGACGAACAGCACGGGCGTGGTCATCGCCGCCACCACGGTCTGCCCCGGTTCCACCTCGCGCGCCAGCACCACGCCATCGGACGGGGAACGGATGGTGGCCTTGTGGATATTGGTCTGGTCGGTCATCAGGGAGGCGCGCGCCTGCGAGACTTCGGCACGGGCGCTGGAAAGATTGGCGCGGGCGCGCTTCACGGCGGCCTCCGCGCTTTCGAGTTCCAGGAGGGAAGGCGCCTTGCCGCCGGAAAGTTCCGCCACCTTCTGCATGCGCGCGAAGGCGGCGGAACTTTCCGCCAGGGTCGCCTCGGCCTGCGCCACGTTGGCTTCCGCCGCGGTGACCGCCGCCTGCGAACGCGCCACGGAGTCCTTCAGCTTGGAAATATCCAGTTGCGCGAGCAGTTGCCCCTTGCGCACCTGGTCGTTTTCCCGCACCAGCACGGATTCCAGCGTGCCGGAAAGTTCGCTGCCGACATGCACCGTGCGCGTCGGCTGCAACGCGCCGCTGGCGGAAACGCTGACCACCAGCGGCCCTTCACGCGCCGCTTCCGTGAGATAGCGCAGTTTGGGCGCGGAAGCGCCAAAGAAGAGAAAGAGCGCCAGCGCCGCCAGCGCCAGCGCCACCGCCAGCGCCGGAAAGCGCCAGCGCCGCCACAGGGAAGCGTGTTGGCCGCGCTCGGCGAGCAGGTTTTCCAGGGAAGATGCGTTCATGGGAATTTCGCAACAAGAAAAGAGAAAGAGGCCGCGGCGGCGGGCGTTTTGTCGTTGTCCCAACCGCCGCCCAGCGCCTTGTAGAGCGCAATCAGCGCCAGCAGGGTATCGCTTTCTGCGCCAATCCGGTTTTCCTCGGCGGATAGCAGACTGCGCTGGCTTTCCAGCACGGATTGAAAATCGCTCATCCCGGCCTGGTACATCTGGCGCGAAAGCGTAGAGGCGTTGCGCGCCGCCTCCAGCGCCCCGGTGTAGAGACCCAGGCGCGCCTGCCCGGTGGCATGGGCGGCAAGCGCGTCCTCCACTTCCCTAAGGGCGGTGAGGAGGCTTTGTTCATAGTGCACCAAGGCTTCTTCCAGCACGGCGTCCTGCGCGGCGATGCGATTTTTCAGGCGTCCGCCATCGAAGAGATTGGCCGTCAGCGCCGCCATCAGCGAACGCACGATGCTCTCGTGGCTACCCAGCGCCGCGCTCGAAATCGCCTGCCAGCCAAAACTGCCGCTCAAGGTCAGGATGGGAAAACGCTCCGCACCCTGCGCGTAGGCGCGTTCGCGCTCCGCGCGCAGGCTGGCCTCCGCCGCCCGCACGTCCGGCCTGCGCGCCAGCGTGTCGGCGGGAATGCCAATGGCGATTTTCTCCGGCGGAGTCGGCAGGGGTTGCGGCGCGGCCAGCGTCTCTTCCAGGGAACCGGGCGCAAGCCCCAGCAATACATCCAGACGGTACAGGGCGCCCGCGCGCTCGCTCGCCAGAAACGGCAGGCTGGCCTCGGTTTGCGCCAAGAGGATGCGGGCGTTTTCCACGTCCAGCTCGCTCACCAGTCCGGCCTCGGCGCGCCAGCGGACGATTTCCAGCAACTCCGTCTGGCTTTGCGCGTTCTGCTCGGCGATGGCGTAACGCGCCTGCAAGACGCGATAGCCGACATATTCGCGCGCAATTTCCGCCGCCAGCGTCACCTCGGCCAGCGCCAGATTCTCCTCTGCCGCCGCCAGATCCGCGCTGGCCGCCGCGGCGCTGTGGCGCACGCGTCCGAAAATATCCATTTCCCAACTGGCGTCGAACCCCGCCTGATAGTGCGTATCGTCATCGCTCGATCCCGGCGAACGGCTGGCGCGCGCAGAAGCGGAAAGAGAAGGCCAATAGTCCGCGCGCGCCAGATTGCGCCGCGCCCGCGCCTGGCGCAGACGCGCCTCGGCCAGTCTGTGGTCTGGCGCGCTCGCCAACGCGCGCCGGATCAGATCGTCCAGTTGCGGGTCGCCAAACGCCGTCCACCAGCTTGCCAGGGG
>JAITEO010000022.1 GCA_031281985.1 Zoogloeaceae bacterium
TTGCCCGGCGGCTCGTTCATCTGCCCGAAGACCATGGACACCTTGTCCAGCACGTTGGAGTCCTTCATTTCGTGGTAGAAGTCGTTCCCTTCGCGGGTCCGCTCACCCACGCCAGCGAATACGGAAAGGCCGCTGTGCTGCTTGGCGATGTTGTTGATGAGCTCCATCATGTTGACCGTCTTGCCCACGCCCGCGCCGCCGAAGAGGCCGACCTTGCCGCCCTTGGCGAACGGGCAGATGAGGTCGATCACCTTGATGCCGGTTTCCAGCAATTCCACGGAAGGGGAAAGCTCGTCGAATTTCGGCGCTTCGGCGTGGATGGGACGTTTTTCGTCGGCTTCGATGGGACCTGCCTCGTCGATGGGGCGTCCCAGCACATCCACGATGCGTCCCAGGGTGCCGTGACCGACCGGCACGGAAATGGGCGCGCCGGTGCTGGTAACGCCCATGCCGCGTTTCAGGCCGTCGGAAGAACCGAGCGCGATGGTGCGCACGATGCCGTCGCCCAATTGCTGCTGCACCTCGAAGGTCAGTCCTTTTTCGAGATTGTCGTGCGCGCTGGATTCATCCAGCGTGAGCGCGTCATAAACCCTGGGCATCTGGTCGCGCGGAAACTGGATGTCAACCACAGCGCCGATACATTGCACAATCGAACCTTGACTCATGTTAAATCCCCATAGTCTCAAAAGTCATCAAAAAATCCTGGACTGGATCAAACGGCGGCCGCGCCGCCGACAATCTCGGACAATTCCTTGGTAATGGCCGCCTGGCGTGCCTTGTTGTAGACCAGCTTCAGTTCGCCAATCACGTTCTTGGCATTGTCGGAAGCCGACTTCATGGCCACCATGCGCGCCGACTGTTCGGAAGCCATGTTTTCCGCCACCGCCTGATAGATCAGCGCCTCGACATAGCGTATCAACAAGCTGTCGATCACCGTCTTGGCGTCCGGCTCGTAGAGGTACTCCCATTGGGAATGGCCTGCGCCGACCTGGTCGCCGGACAAGGGCAGCAATTGCTCGATGTTCGGCTCCTGCTTCATGGTATTCACGAAGCGGGTGTTGGCGATGTACACCGCGTCCAGTTCCTTGGCGATGAAGGCGTCCAGCAGCACCTTGACCGGGCCGATCAGTCTTTCCAGGCGCGGCGCGTCGCCCAATCCTTCGATGTGGGAAACGATATTGACGCCCGCCCGCTGCATGAAGCCAAAGCCCTTGTTGCCGATGCAGGTGACGGAAAGCCGGATGCCCGCGGCGTCCCACTCCTTCATCCGGATCAGGACCTGCCGCAGCACGTTGCTGTTCAAACCGCCGCACAGCCCCTTGTCGGAAGTGATGACGATGAGGCCGATTTTCCTGACCTCGCGCTCGCTCAGGAAGGGATGCCGGTAATCGGTGAGCGCGTGCGAAAGATTGGCCGCCACGCGCCGGATCTTCTCGCCATAGGGACGCGCGGCGCGCATCCGTTCCTGCGCCTTGCGCATCTTGGACGCGGCCACCATTTCCATGGCCTTGGTGATCTTGCGCGTGTTCTCCACGCTTTTGATCTTGTTGCGAATTTCCTTGCCACTCGGCATGGCGCTCTCCTTTTCCGGTCAGACCCAGGCCGCCTTGAAGGCGACGATGGCGTCCACCAGCGCTTTTTCCGCGCCGCCGACCAGCCGCTGCACCGTGCCCTTGCCTTCTTCGGGACTCGGCTCGGAAGCATATTCGCCCTTCAGTTCATGCGTGGTCTCGATGCTCTCCAGGGCGCTTGCCGCATTCTGTTTCAGGTAGGCAAGCAGCGACTTCTCGAAATCGAGCGCGCGCCGGACTTCCACGTCGTCATAGTAGCCATTGTCCACGGCATAGAGCGTGACCGCCATCTCGGCGATGCTCATGGGCGCGTACTGCGGCTGCTTCATGAGTTCCGTCACCATGCGGCCATGCTCCAGTTGCTTCCTCGTCGTCTCATCCAAGTCGGAAGCGAATTGGGCAAAAGCCGCCAGTTCCCGGTATTGCGCCAGCGCCAGGCGCACGCCGCCGCCCAGCTTCTTGATGACCTTGGTCTGCGCCGCGCCGCCGACACGGGAGACCGAAATCCCGGCGTTGATGGCCGGACGAATCCCCGCGTTGAAGAGGTCGGTTTCCAGGAAGATCTGCCCGTCGGTAATGGAAATCACGTTGGTCGGCACGAAAGCGGACACGTCGCCCGCCTGGGTTTCGATCACCGGCAAGGCGGTGAGTGACCCGGTCTTTCCCTTCACCTCGCCATTGGTAAAGCGTTCCACCCAGGCTTCGGAGACGCGCGCGGCGCGCTCCAAGAGGCGGGAGTGCAGATAGAACACGTCGCCCGGATAGGCTTCGCGCCCCGGCGGACGGCGAAGCAGCAGTGACACCTGGCGGTAGGCCCAGGCCTGTTTCGTCAAATCGTCATAGATGATGAGCGCGTCTTCGCCGCGATCGCGGAAGTATTCGCCCATCGTGCAGCCGGAATAGGGCGCGATGTATTGCAGCGCCGCGGTTTCCGAGGCGGAAGCGGCCACGACGATGGTGTATTCGAGCGCGCCGTGTTCTTCGAGTTTGCGCACCACGTTGGCGATGGTGGAAGCCTTTTGCCCCACGGCCACGTAGATGCACTTCACGCCCGTGCCCTTCTGGTTGATGATGGTATCCACCGCCACCGCCGTCTTGCCGGTCTGGCGGTCGCCGATGATGAGTACGCGCTGGCCGCGGCCAATGGGCACCATCGCGTCGATGGATTTCAGCCCCGTCTGCACCGGCTGGGAGACCGACTTGCGCCAAATCACGCCGGGGGCGACCTTTTCGATCTTGTCGGTGAGCTTGTGGTTCAGCGGCCCCTTGCCGTCGATGGGTTGTCCCAGGGAATTGACCACGCGCCCCAGGAGTTCCGGGCCGACGGGCACTTCCAGGATGCGCCCGGTGCATTTGACCGTATCGCCTTCGGAAATGTGCCGGTACTCGCCCAGCACCACCGCGCCCACGGAGTCGCGCTCCAGGTTCAAGGCCATGCCGAAGGTGTTGCCGGGAAACTCCAGCATTTCACCTTGCATGACATCCTGCAAGCCGTGTACGCGGCAGATGCCGTCGGTCACGGAAACTATCGTACCCTGCGTGCGAGTTTGTGCCTCCACGCCAAGGTTTTGAATCTTGCTTTTGATCAGCTCGCTGATCTCGGACGGATTCAACTGCATTTAGATCTCCTAGTTCTTGAGCGCGGCAGACAGGGTTTCGAGCTTGCCGCGCACGGAAGCGTCCAGCACCTGATCGCCTACCGCCACGCGCACGCCGCCGATCAATTCCGCATCCACCACCACGGTGGGCGCAAGTTTTGTTTTGAAATGCGCTTCCAGTTGTACAACCAGTGCCGCGAGGTCGGCTTTGGAAAGCGGGAAGGCGGATTGAATCACCGCTTCCTGGACGCCTTCTTCGGCGGACTTGTTGGCCGTAAACAACGCGGCAATTTCCGGCAACAACGCCAGCCGCTCGTTTTCCGCAAGGACATGTATGAAATTGCCGAGCGTGGCGTCCGCATCGCCCGCAAGCGAAACGAACAACTGCGCGATCTGCCCGGCGGACAGGTTGGGATTGCCGATCACTTCGGCCATCCGCGCGTCCTGGGCGATGAACGCCAGACGCTGGAGACGGTCGTGCCAGGCTCCCAACGCCCCTGCGTCCTTGGCGACGCGAAACGCCGCTTCGGCATAGGGACGGGCGACGGTAACGGTTTCGGCCATTTACAGATCCTGCTTGAGCGTAGAGAGCAACTCGGCATGCGCCTTGGCGTCGATTTCACGGCGCAGGATTTTTTCCGCGCCCGCAACCGCCAATGCCGCGACCTGGTCGCGCAGGCTTTCCCGGGCGCGCAGGGCTTCCTGCTCGATCTCCGCCTTGGCGCCGGCAAGGACGCGATCCGCCTCGACCTTGGCCTGCGCCTTGGCTTCCTCGATGATCTGCGTCACGCGTTTTTCCGTTTGCGCCAACAGATCGGCCGATTTTTCCTTGCCCGCGCGCAGGGCTTCGGCGGAACGCTTGCTCGCCAGTTCCAGTTCCTGCTTGCCGCGGTCCGCGGCAGCCAGACCGTCCGCTATTTTTTTCGCGCGCTCATCCAGCGCCTTCATGATGGGCGGCCACACGAAGCGCATGGTGAACCACGCCAAGATGAAGAACACCACGAGCTGCGCGATCAGTGTCGAATTCAGATTCACGGTAAAGCCTCTTTTCGAAATGACGGCTCAAGGCCAGAATCAGCCCGTCGAACCGGGAATCTGCGCCAGGAAGGGATTGGCGGTCGCAAACCACAGCGCCACGCCCGTCCCGATGATGAAGGCCGCGTCGATCAGGCCGACGAGCACGAACATCTTGGTTTGCAGCGCGTTCATCAATTCCGGCTGCCGCGCGGACGCCTCGATGAACTTGCCCCCCATGAGGCCGATGCCGATACAGGCGCCGACAGCGCCCAGACCGATGATGAGGCCAGCGGCCAACGCAACGAAACTAACGACTGATTCCATGATGACTCCTCAAAAAGTAAAACAAGAGAAAAAACTTCGTTCAATGACTTTCATGCGCCTGCCCGATATAGATCAGCGTCAGCATCATGAACACGAAGGCTTGCAAGGTGATGATCAGGATATGGAAAATCGCCCATACCGTGCCCGCCAACACCTGTCCAATCCACAACCCCCAGCCGAGCGCGGAATCCACCGCCCAGGCGCTGCCCATGAGCGCGATCAGCATGAAGATCAATTCGCCGGCATACATGTTGCCGAACAGCCGCATCCCGTGCGAGAGCGTCTTGGAGATGAATTCGATGATCTGCATGGCGAGATTGAACGGCGCCAGCGCCCAGTGCGCGCCAAAAGGCGCGGAGATGAGTTCGTGCGCCCAACCGCCCAGCCCCTTGATCTTCACGTTGTACCAGAAGCAGAGCAGCAGCACGCCAATGGAAAGCCCCAGGGTGCCGTTCAGGTCGGCAGTGGCGACGACGCGCTGATAGGCGTGTTCGGGATCGCCGCCACTCGCGCTGTAGATGCCTTCCCAGATGCGCGGCAGCAAATCGACCGGCAACAGGTCCATGGCGTTCATCAGGAAGATCCAGACGAACACCGTCAAGGCCAGCGGCGCGACGAATAGACGGGATTCGGCGTGATGGATGATGCTCTTGGCCTGATCGGAAACCATTTCCACCAGGATTTCCACGGCGGCCTGGAACCGCCCCGGCACGCCGGAAGTCGCCCGACGGGCGGCGCGCGCCAGCAGGAACACGGTCAGCAGCCCCAACAGCACCGAATAGAACAGGGTATCGAAATTGAGCACCTTCAGGTCCACCACGATGGACTGCTTTTCGCCCAGGCTGTTCAGATGGGTCAGGTGGTGGATGATGTAGTCGCCCGGCGTCAGGGCGTGTTCCGCAATCACTTCTTCCGTAGCCATGTCAGGATTTCTTCCAAAAAGCCAAAAAACTTGCCTGCAACACAATCGCCATACCGAACAGCAGACTGGGCCAATGCACCGCGTAGAGCTTGACGGCAACGACCAACAGGGCCAGCGTCGTTGCCACCTTGACGAACTCGCCGATGAAGAAATCGGCACTGGAAACGCTTCCCGAACGCCTTGCCCGAAGGGAAAGTCGCAACGCGAACCAGGCCGAGGGCAGAATGCAAATCGCGCCCGCCAGGGCTGCCGAAACCGCCCCGCGCATTCCCGCGAACAGGGCGGCGAGGCATGCCGCCAGCGCAGCGGCGCATAATTGCAGGTAAAGCGTCTTTTTCATGTGGGTATAAAACTCGCCGTCTGTTGAGGGTGCGGCGAAAACCCCGACAATGTACGGCCTGAACGCGAATTCGTCAAATTTTTCCTCCAGTGCGGGTGCGATTCAAGGAAAAGAAAACAGACCCAGCACGAATGTTTACCGTCCCCCGAACCAACGCGCCGCCGCTTCGTCTGAACGAAAACACCATTTGACGAGGCAATTATTTGGTTCTACAATAAAAACATGTTGACCGTTGTGGAAACCCCTGAGTTCCTGGCTTGGTCTGAAAACGTCTGGTCGGAAAACGAACGGAACGATTTCGTCGGCTGGATTGCCGCCAACCCGGATGCCGGCGTGGTCATCCCGCATACGAACGGATTGCGCAAGCTGCGGTTTTCGCGGCAAGGCATGGGAAAACAGGGCGGAGCAAGAGTGATCTACTATTTGCAGCGCCCCGAGGGGCAGATCGTCCTGCTGCTGGTCTATGCCAAGGCCAAGTTCGATGACCTGCGTCCGGAATTCCTGCGAAAACTGAAGGAGAAATACGATGTCTGATCTTCCTCCCCATCCCGACCCGGAAATGAACGAATTTGAACAAGCCCTGCTGCGCTCGCTGGAACAGGCCAAGCGCGGTGAATATGCCCGTGTTTCGACCCCGGAAGACATCGTTGCCCGTCGGCGGGGACGACCCGTTGGCAGCTTCAAGGCACAGAAAAAAATACAGACGGCCATCCGTTTCGATCCCGATGTGCTTGCCGGTCTCAGGGCATTGGGACGTGGCTGGCAGACACGGGCCAACGACGCCCTGCGCGAGTGGCTGAGAAACCATGAAAAAGCCAACCGAAGCAACCCCGCGACAACAAACTGAACACGGAGCAAAAGGACGAGCGCCCAGCCCTCTACATCAACGCGCCACCGCTTGCCGTTCCTTTGTTCCTCCGCTTCGGTAAGCCAATCGCAACTACAGTCAATGAGAAGAGCGCAAGCGGGTGCAATCAAAAGTGGAGGATGTCATGTCAATAATTTATCCCGGACGAAGCGCGGCCAAACTCCCTCC
>JAITEO010000152.1 GCA_031281985.1 Zoogloeaceae bacterium
CGCGGCTTCACCGTGGTTGCGGAAGAAGTGCAGCGGCTGGCGGAACGTTCCGCCGAGGCCACCAAGCAGATTTCCGCGCTGGTGAAGACCATCCAGACCGACACCCAGGACGCGGTGTCGGCGATGGAACAATCCACGCAGGGCGTGGTGGAAGGCGCCAAGCGTTCCGACGCCGCCGGTCAGGCGCTGTCGGAAATCGGCCAGGTGTCGCGCGACTTGGCGGCCCTGATCGAAAACATCTCGTCCGCCACGCAAAAGCAATCCCTGTCCGCGACCCAGATTGCGGAATTGATGCAGGATATTCTGCGCATCACCCAGCAAACCACGGTCAGCACCAACCGCACCGCCGAGGCCGTGGATGAACTGACCGCCCTGGCTTCCGAACTGAAGGGTTCGGTCGCGGGCTTCAGGGTAAATTGAGCAACGAACTTTTCAACGCCGGAAGGGAGGGTTCCCTTCCGGTCTGGCTTGCGCTCGATACTCCGGTATTTTCCGAAGTGTCCGGCCTTCGCCCCGTTCCTGAAAAGCGGGATTGAAAAACCGGAGTGAGTTTGACAAATGAATGCAGCTGCCACGGATGTCGCAAAATTTGATGTCGGTCCGTTCTCTTGGGTCAAGGGAGAGGTCAATCTTGCGCTGGAGCAGGCCGCAACGGCGCTCAAGGAGTTCCAGGCGCAACAGGACATCACCCAGATCAAATTCGCGCGCACCTATCTGCAACAGGTGTATGGCGCGCTGACGATCGTGGGGCTGGACGGCGTCACCCAGTTCGTCG
Organism: Zoogloeaceae bacterium; assembly: GCA_031281985.1. GTDB lineage: Bacteria > Pseudomonadota > Gammaproteobacteria > Burkholderiales > Rhodocyclaceae > Azovibrio. The sequence continues at coordinate 776 of JAITEO010000152.1, forward strand.
ATATGTTGGGGGCGCTGTTTGCCGCGCTGGAAAATGGCGAACAAAAACCGGACGTCGTGCTGCCCGTGGCGGAAAAGGGGTTCGACGCCCTGCAACAATACCTGGACGACCTGATGGCGGGCGAGCCGAATCAGCCCTTGCGTCTCTTGCCGGTCTATCGGGAAATCGTCGGCGCTCTGGGCAAGACGCCCAATCCGGTCGATCTGTTTTTCCCCGATTTGCGTCTGCGTCCGCCCAAGCGCGCGCGCCAGCCCGTGACGGGAAACCGCGCCCGGCTGATTCACGAGGAGCGCGCCCATTTCCAGAAAGGGCTGCTGGCTTGGCTGCGTCAGGCGGAAGGCAGCAAGGAAAGCCAGGCGGGATTGGAGCAGATGCGCAAGGCGCTGCAACGCATCGAATCCATACAGGGATCGCCTTCGGCGCGCGCCTTCTGGTGGGCGGCGCTGGGGCTGATGACCGCGCTGACGCACGGAGCGGGCAGCAAGGTCGGCGACGCGCGTTCCCTGTGCGCCCGCATCGATCAGCAGATTCGCCGTCTGCAACAGGGGCAGCCCGGCATTGCCGAGCGGCTGTGGCGTGATTGCCTGTATTTCGTCGCCTGTAGTCCGGCCAAGCTGGATCCTTTATTGGCGGAGATACAGAGCGCCTATCACCTGCACGCCCTGCTGCCGGCGCGCGCGCGCGCCGTTACCAGCGCCCAGGAAACCCGGCTGCGCCGCTTGAAGGAAACCATTGCGGCGGCGGAAGAACAGTGGAACCGCTTCTGCGCGGGCAGCGCGGCGTCGCTTTCCACCTTCGTGGAGCAAGCGAAGAGCGCGGCGCAACACGCGGTGGAACTGGATGAAAACCTGAAAACCCTGGTGACGGCGCTGGCGGCGGTAGCCAACTGGCTGGCGCAGGATCCGGCGCGCCAGTCGGAAAACATCGCCATGGAAGTCGCCACGGCCCTGTTGCTGGTGCAGAGCGCGTTGGGCAATTACAACCATCTGGGCGCGGATTTCGGGCATCAGGCGCAGTTGATGATATCGCGGCTGAAAGCCTGCGTGACCGGGCAGCCGCTGACGGACGACGCGCCGCTGTTGGATGAAATGTCGCGCCGCGCGCAGGAAAAAATCCTCATGGCGCAGGTTGCGCGGGAAATCCTGAACAATCTGGCGCAGGTCGAGCAGGTGCTGGACGCCCATTTCCGCAATCCCGTCAAGCCGCTGGACACTTCCCATGTGGAAGAACCCTTGAACCAGATTGCCGGCGCGTTGACCATACTGGGACAGAGTGACGCGGTAGCCTGGCTGAAGGCCAGCGAACAGAAAATCATGGGCTTTGCCAAGTCCGAGACGATGGCCAATCCGGCGGATTTCGAGCTGGTCGCCAACCAGCTTTCCGTGTTGACCCTGTTCGTGGATGCCCTGCAAAACGGCAAGCTGGATTTCCGGGAATACTTGAAGCAGTTCCAGCCGAAAACGGAGACGGAAGAAGAAGAGGAAGAAGAGGAAGTCGCCGCCGACAGCATCGAGAGCCAATTGGAGCGCCTGAAGGCGGAAACCCGGCAGTTGCTGGCGGACATCAAGGCGCGTCCGCACGACGAAGGCTTGCGCGCGGCCTTGCAGGAGCGGCTCGAAAACCTGCAAAAAGACGCCGATCTGGTGGCCGATCAGGGCTTGCTGGCGCAGGCGAAGGAAGCCTTGGCCGCCTTGAGCCAGCATCAGGACAAGAGCGCGCAGATCAAGGCGGTAACGGAAGTGCTCGAACCCATGCGCGGCGCGGCGTCCGCCGCCGCGCCTTCCGCGGAGACGCTGCAACTGGCGCAGGCCGGCGCCGAGGAACTGGATGCCGAATTGCTCGCCATCTTCCTGGAAGAGGCGCAAGGCGTGCTGGAGAGCATGGCGGAAAGCTTGGCCATGCTGCGCCAGCATCCGCACGACATCGAAACCCTGACCACCATCCGGCGCGGCGTGCATACCCTGAAGGGCAGCGGACGCATGGTGGGGTTGAAGGACCTGGGCGAAACCGCCTGGGCGGTGGAACAGACGCTGAATTTCTGGTTGCGTCAGGAAGCGCTGGCAACGCCGGAACTGCTGGAATTGATCGATCTGACGCACAGCATTTTCGATGACTGGGTGCGCGCGTTGGCGGCGGGCGAAACGAGGAGGCCCGACGCCAGCGAACTGGTGGCGCTGGCCGAAACTCTGCGCGGCGAAAGACCCGCGGTCGCGCCGGAAGCGGCGGCATCCCCCGCCCACGTTGCCGCTCCGCCGCCCGCCGAAGCGAAGCCGGAACCCGCGCCCGCCTTGGCGCCGGAACCCATGCCCGATCCGCTGGAAGTCTTGATGGGCATGGATCTGGATATGAATCTGGATACCCTGCCCGAACCGGAGCCGGAACCCGTTCCCGAACCGGAACCCGAACCGGAGCCTGAGCCGGAGCCGGGACGGCGGCCTGCCATTTCGCCGCAACTCTACGAGATTTTCCGGGACGAGGCCTGTGGCTATCTCGCCACCTTGCAGGAATTCCTGGGCGATCTTGCCCAGACGCCCGAGATGGAAACCGCCTCCGAAGTCAGCCGCGCCGCGCATACCCTGGCGGGGATTGCGGGCACGGTGGGCATCATCTCGATCAACAAGCTGGCGCATGAACTGGAAATGTCGCTCCTGCGGCGCGACGAGTCCACGCAGCCCGCCGCGCCGGAAGCGATGGAAGTGCTGTGCCAGACCGTGAATCGGCTCGTGGAAATGCAGGCAACGCTGGCGGCGGGCGACATGCCGGATGAGCAGCCAGCGCTCATCGCCGCGCTGGCGCGACTCTATCCCACGCCGGAAGCGCCGCTCGACGAAGCGGAAGCCGAGGACGAGGCCGAGGCTTTTGTACCTGCGCCAACCCCCGCGCCGACGCCGACGCCAACCCCTGCGCCTGTGGCCGCGCCTGCGCCCGCTCCCGCGCCGGTCGCGCCGGTGGAGGCGGCGGCGGTGGAAGAAGACCGTCCCGATGACGAATTGCTGGAAGTCTTCCTGGACGAAGCCCAGGATCTGGTTTCCGGGTTCTATCCCCAGATTGCCGCCTGGCGCGCGGACAAGGCCGGGCGCGACGCTTCCAATTCGCTGGCGCGCATCCTGCACACCTTCAAGGGCAGTTCGCGCATGGCGGGCGCCATGAATCTGGGCGATGCCACCCACCGTCTGGAAGATCGGGTGCGCGCGCTGGAAAAGAGCGCCGAGGTGCGCGAGGAGGATCTGGACTACATCGAAGCCGCCTGCGACGTGCTGGCGCAAACGGTGGAAGCCTATCGCGCCGGTGATTTCCGCCCGCCTGTCCTGCCGGAAGTCCCGGTTGCCGCGCCTGCCGCACCCGCGCCCGCCGAACCGGTCATCGAGCCTCCTGTCGCCGAATTTGCCGCCGAACCCACAGCCGAAGCGCAGATGCCGTGGGAGCAGGCGGAGGAGGAGGTCGTCGAACCCGCAGAAGCAGCGCCGATCGATCTTGCCGAAGATACGGCGGGCATCGTGGTGGAAGAAGCGGATGAGGCGGTAGCCGCTGGCATCAAGGCGGTGTTCGCGCCGGACGAAATCCCCGAGACGGACGCGCGTCTGGCGGACGCCCTGGAGCATCTTTCTTTCGATCTGCCAGAGGGCGCTTTGCCGTCCGCGGCTCCCGGTGAAGCGCCCCAGCAGCAAGTGGCGGCAACGGAGGAAGAAAAGCCCGAAAGCATTCCGGCGCCAACGAGCGAAGCGCCGCCCCTGCTGCGCGACGAACTGGATGAGCAGTTGCTGCCGATTTTCCTGGAAGAGGCCGCGGAACTGATCGACGGCATTGCCGTGCAAATCACCGCCTGGAAAAAGAACCGGAGCGGCACGGCCGCGCCGCAGTCGCTGGCGCGCTTGCTGCACACCTTCAAGGGCGGCGCGCGAATGGCGGGCGCGATGAACCTGGGCGAATTGACGCACGCCGTCGAACACCGGGTGAGCGAGCTTTCCGTGGAAGGACACATCAACGAAGCGGATATCGATGAAATCGCCTCGGCTTGCGATACCCTGGCGCAGACCATAGAACGCTATCGTTCCGGCAACTTCCAGCCGCACGCGCCGGAGGCCGCCACGGCCGCGCCAGCGGCGGCGAAGACCGTTGCCGGCGAGGGCAAGGAAACCCCGGCGGCAACGCCCGCCGCGCCCGCCGCGAAGAAGACCGCAACCATCACGCCCGCCCATGCCGCGCCGGAAGCGGATGCGGGACGCGCCATGCTGCGGGTGCGCGCCGACCTGATCAATACCCTGGTCAATGAAGCGGGCGAGCTTTCCATCGCCCGCGCCCGCATCGAGGGCGAAATGCGGGAAATCAAGAGTTCCCTGCTGGATTTGACCGAAAACGTCATCCGCCTGCGCCGCCAGTTGCGGGAAATCGAAATCCAGGCGGAAACCCAGATCCAGGCCGACACCAAGCGCGACGCCAAGAGCGAATTCGATCCGCTGGAACTCGACCGCGTCACCCGCTTCCAGGAACTGACGCGCATGATGGCCGAGTCGGTCAATGACGTGAGCACGGTGCAGCAGAATCTTCTGAAGAGCCTGGACGACGCCAACGCGGCCATCATCGCCCAGAGCCGCCTGAACCGCAGTCTGCAACAATCCCTGATGAGCGTGCGCATGGTGCCGTTCTCCAGTCAGAGCGAGCGGCTCTATCGCTTGGTGCGCCAGACTTCCAAGGAACTGGGCAAGCGCGCCAGCCTGGATATCCGGGGCAGCCAGGTGGAAATGGACCGTTCCGTGCTGGAAAAGGTGCTCTCTCCCTTGGAGCACATGCTGCGCAATGCCGTGGCGCATGGCCTGGAGGGACGCGAAGCGCGCCTGGCCGCGGGCAAGCCGGAAGTCGGCGAAATCGTATTGACGCTTTCGCAGGAAGGTAACGAAATCATCCTTTCCCTTTCCGACGACGGGGCGGGGCTGGATATCGCCCGCATCCGCGCCAAGGCGGAAAGCGCCGGGCTGGTTGCGCCGGGACAGGTCGTGGAAGATCAGCAGTTGATCAACTTCATCTTCGCTTCCGGCTTCACCACTGCCGCCAGCGTCTCCCAGATTGCCGGGCGCGGCGTGGGCATGGACGTGGTGAAGACCGAAGTCAGCGCGCTGGGCGGACGTATCGAAATCAAGACCGAGCGCGGTCACGGCACCACGTTCCGCCTGTACCTGCCGCTTACGCTGGCGGTCACCCAGGTGGTGCTGATTCAGGCGGGCGGCAAGCTGTTCGCGGTTCCTTCCACCATGATCGAACAGGTGATGGAAGTGCAGGAGCGCGTCATCAACGACATGCGCGACAAAGGCGAGGTCGCCTGGCAGGGCAAGCACTATCCCTTCCATTATCTGCCCCGCTTGCTGAACGACATGCAAAGCCAGCCAGAGCAGCGGCGGCTTTACTGGGTGATGTTGCTGCGTTCCGGCTCGCAGCGGGTCAGCGTGATGATTGACGAGATGTTCGGCAACCAGGAAATCGTGGTGAAGAATGTCGGCCCGCAAATGGCGCGCGTGGTCGGTATCGCGGGCGCGACGGTGTTGGGTGATGGCCGGGTGGTGCTGATCCTCAATCCGGTGGCGCTGGCCAACCGCATGGCGCTCTCCGTTTCCGCGCAGGACGTGATGCAGGCGCAGGCGCAGCAACAGGCCGTGGCGGCGGCAGTCGTCGAGGAAGAGACGGTCATCCAGCACCAGCCGACGATCATGGTGGTCGACGATTCGCTGACGGTGCGCAAGATCACCAGCCGCCTGCTCACGCGCGAAGGCTACCAGGTGGCGCTGGCCAAGGACGGCGTCGACGCGCTGGAACAACTGGTCGAACTCGTGCCGGACGTCATCCTTTCGGACATCGAGATGCCGCGCATGGACGGCTTCGATCTCGTGCGCAACATTCGCGCCGATCATCGTCTGGACAAGGTTCCGGTGATCATGATCACTTCGCGCACCGCCGACAAGCACCGCTCCCTGGCGATGGACATCGGCGCCAATCACTATCTGGGCAAGCCATACGACGAAGCCGAATTGCTGCGTCTTTTGGCCGGATATACCAGCGCGCAATGAACCCGTTGCAGGAGCCTTTTTACCATCATGTCCGCTGAACCCGTTGCTGGCGTCGCGGCGGCCGTCAAGGCCGCCATCCTGGCCGAAGCCCTGCCGTATATCCGCCGGTTTCACGGCAAGACCATCGTCGTCAAGTACGGCGGCAACGCCATGACGGAAGAGCGTCTGAAGCAGAGCTTCGCCCGCGACGTGGTGCTCTTGAAGCTGGTGGGCATGAACGTGGTGGTGGTGCACGGCGGCGGCCCGCAGATCGAGAACCTCTTGGCGCGCGTGGGCAAGAAGGGCGAGTTCATCCAGGGGATGCGCGTCACCGACGCGGAGACCATGGACGTGGTGGAAATGGTGCTGGGCGGCCAGGTGAACAAGGACGTGGTCAACCTGATCAACCAGGCGGGCGGCAAGGCCGTTGGGCTGACGGGCAAGGACGGCGGCCTGATTCGCGCCAAGAAGCTGCTCTTGCCCAACAAGGAAAGCCCCGGCGATCAAATCGATGTCGGCCAGGTCGGCGACATTACCGCCATCGACCCGTCGCTCATCGGTCTTCTGGATTCCGGCGCGTTCATTCCGGTGATTGCGCCGATTGGCGTGGGCGCGGGCGGCGAAACCTACAACATCAATGCCGATGTCGTCGCCGGCAAGATCGCGGAAATCCTGAAAGCGGAAAAACTGGTGCTGCTGACCAATACGCCGGGCGTGCTGGACAAGAACGGCGCCTTGCTGACCGGCATCACCCCCAAGGACATCGACGACATGGTGGCCGACGGCACGCTCTCCGGCGGCATGCTGCCGAAAATCGGCTCGGCGCTGGACGCGGCGAGGAACGGCGTCAAGAGCGTGCACATCATCGACGGACGCACCGAACACGCCCTGCTCCTGGAAATCCTCACCGACCACGGCGTCGGCACCATGATACGCAGCCATTGAGTGTGGGCGTCAAAA
>JAITEO010000196.1 GCA_031281985.1 Zoogloeaceae bacterium
CAAGCCCCTGCTGATGGACAGCCATCTTTTGGTCGGCGTCGGCAACATCTACGCCGCCGAAGCCCTGTTCCGCGCCGGCATCGCGCCCACGCGCGCGGCCGCGACGATCGGCCTTCGACGCTGCCGCCGGCTGGCCGGGGCGATTCGCGCGACGCTCGAAGCGGCGATCGCCGCGGGCGGCAGCAGCCTGCGCGACTACGTGCATAGCGACGGCGGCGCGGGCAGCTTCCAGTTGCGCTGCGCCGTCTACGGCCGCGCCGGACAAGCTTGCCCGCGCTGCGCTACCCCCATCCGCCAGATTCGCCAATCCGGACGCTCCAGCTTTTATTGCCCGCAATGCCAGAAATGAGGGAGAATGCAAAGCGTATATCCTTTCGGGAGACGAACGATGCGCATGAAATTCCTGCTTTTCCTCGCGCTGTGCCTGACGGTCATGACGGCAGGCGCAGAAGCGCGCGGGGAAGAGAACGTGGAGGAACGCGCGGAGGAAATGGTGTGGGTTTCCCTGATCCAGTTGATTGCCAACCCAGAGAAATATCATGGCAAAAACGTTCTGGTCAGCGGTTTCCTGCATCTGGAGTTTGAAGGGCACGCGCTCTATCTGCACCGGGACGATGCCCTGCATCATTTGTCCAGGAATGGCATCTGGGTGGATTGGTATGATTGGGAAGAAGGCGATGGCGAAGAGAAACTGCGCGCGCGCAATGAATTCTTCGATCGATTCCTGTTGCCGCATAACGACCAATATGTTGTGATGGAAGGGATTTTCAACGCGAAAAACACCGGACATTTTGGCCTTTGGTCCGGCGGCATCGAACAAATCAAGCGCGTATTCAGAGCGCGCATACGGGAAGGGGAAGAGAAAGAAAACCATCCCGTCCGCTGACGGGAGCCGTGGCAAGAAGCAGGGCGTTACTTTTTGATGCCCTTGAGCCAATCCGCCATCCCCTGTGTCTCAACACAGGCCGTCTCTTGTGTCTTGCGAAAGATTATCACGCCGTCAAAGGGGCCGCGTCCCTCCTTGTCGAACGGAATTCTCGCCGCTATCCGGTAGATTCTCGTCGTGCGAATGGCTTCGGGCAAGGACTCGTCCATGGTGGTGACCACGAGGACATCCGGCGCGCAGCCCAATAGTTCCCGCTGGATATCCGGGATGGAAAAATGCAGCAAATGGGCGATTACGCCCAGATCGTTCAACCGGTACACCGGCGGAAGATGCCCCGTCAGCGGATACAGGGCATGCATGCCCCTGCTGATGACGAGTGTGCCGTTTTCGGGCATCACCTTCTTGACTTCCGCCGCCATGGAAAGATATACCGACCGGCTCGTAAACTTTTCCGGCCATCCTTCATTCGGAGCGGCAAGCAAGGTTTCGAGCGTCGTCGGCCAGTACGCCACCGCCAATCGGGAGCAGGCAAAATACATCCAGCCTGCCGACAACACGATACCAGCCACGGCAAGCGCGTTGTTCATGCGCCTCCATTGCATGACCGGCCATATGCGGATGATCTCGCGCAGCGCCAACGCGCATAACCCGGCAAGGCCGGGAAAGGCAATGGTGAAGTGATAGGGGTAGCACATCTTCATGATCGGCTCGAGCATGGCTACGCCGATGAAGGACAACCAGAAAACCGTCGCCAGGAAAAGCGACCGTTCACGGCGAAGAAAGAGGGCAACCGACACTATCACGAGGGACAATGCGCCGAATGCCGCGACGAGGGGAGCAAAACGAATGGCCACCCCACCATAGAACGTGAAATTTTCCAGACGCGAAGCGAGCGTAGTGGAACCAATCTGGATGCCCGCCGATTGATAGGCGGCGACGACCTCCGCCACGCCCCCGCGCGCAATGACGATTCCGCCGATCCATACGATGCCCGTCGCAACGCCGCCGATGAAGAACCGCAGGGCTGCCCCCCTGCCCTGCGCGATGAATACGCCAACCAGCCCCAGCACCGCAAAGGAAACGAAGGTTTCGCGGAAAACGACGGCCAGCGCCATCAAGGCGCCCGCCAGCCACCAGGCATTTTTCGATTTTTTGTCCTGCAGGGTGACGATGCCAACATATAGCGCCAACAACAGGGGAACGAAAGCCACGATGATGCTGTTCTTGAATCCGCTGTCGATAAAGCCAAACTGATTCAGGGTAAAGGTAAAAACGATGGTGAGGCACGCCGCGCCCGTATTGCTGTTACATGTTCTTGCCAATACCCGGTACAGTAAAAACGCCATGACGACGGCCATGCCGAAATCGATCAGCCGCAACGCAATCATGGGGTTGTATTGCAGGGAAAATACCCAGGAACACAACATGGGATACAAGGAAAGCCCGCCGGAATCCGGAATGCCCTGCCCGTTGGCAAGGCTGTGGTGAATCTGTTGCGCGACATAGGCGTAATAGCCTTCGTCCGACACCGGAAACAGTCCCAGCAACATCAGACGCGGAAAAACCGTCCCCGCCAGGAGGACGACAATACACAGCGCCGCATCGCCAATCCGCGAAACCTTTGGTCGGTGAAATTCCTGAATGAAAAGCGTCGTCATACTGGCTCAGACTGCATGGTTGCCCTCTCCTTACCGGCGGAAAGCATATCATATGCTTTCCTGGTTCGCCGTTGTGCGTGGGTTTTCTGGGGTGCAATTAAAAGTGGAGGATGTCAAAGTGATATTACCCCTGCCCTTGCTGGTTTCCCAAGGCTGGCATAACCTGAGCGTATCTGGGACGCGCGGTTTTCCTCCCCCCTGACAAGGGGGGATTGAGGGGGGTTTGCGGCGCTTCGGTCTGCATCCGATTTTGGTGCCTGCTCCGCTGCCGCAAACCCCTCCCCAGCCCTCCCCTTGTCAGGGGAGGGAGTTTGGCGGCGCTTCGTCTGGGATAAGTTATCGATATAGCATCCTACATTTTTAATCCTACATTTTTAATTGCACCCTCTTCCGATCACACTCTTCCGATCACATATGTGACAGGCAACGGGCATCGTAGTAGCATGGGCGCTTTCGGACTTTGCGGTGGGGGATATCATGGCGCGTGCATCTCTTGCGTTTGGCATCATGGGGACGATCGTGACGCTTGGCATGGTGGTTACGCTTTTTGCTTCTCCCAGCGTCACGCCGCCGCCACCGCCCGCGCTCGAAGACGAGGCGGGAGCGCACTTGCGGGCGTTTCGTTCCGAGGCGGAATTGCTTGCCTGGCTGGAGGAGAAGAAAAAGACATACCGTATCGAGCAGAGCAGGGCTGCCGATTTCGTGCAGGATGCGCCCGTATCCGCCGCCGAACCCGCAGCCGCGTCGCCCGTGGAGGAGTCGATCACCAATACGCAGAGCGCGGGCGTCGATGAAGGCGGCATCGTCAAGCTGCATGGAAAGCATCTGGTCATCCTGCGCCGGGGACGGCTTTTTACCG
>JAITEO010000286.1 GCA_031281985.1 Zoogloeaceae bacterium
TTTGCCGGCAACCTCACCCGCCAGCCCTACATGCAGGGACGCAACTACCGCGTTTCCGGCACCCTTTCCGGCGCGGACGAAATCATGAACGACACATTCTGGATTGGCCTTTATCCGGGACTTTCCGAAGACATGCTCATGTATTCGGCGCGCTGCCTGCGCGAGTTTTTCGGATTGGATTCTTTTTCTTGACTCTTGACTCTGATGCCGCCCCTGCCTGTTGCTCCGCTGCCCGCCGATGACCTCGCGCACATTCTCCGGCACACGTCCCCTTTGTGGCGAGAACTGGAGGGCACGCGTTTTTTCATTACCGGCGGCACCGGCTTTTTCGGTCTCTGGCTGCTGGAGACGCTGGCGCACGCCCGGCAACAGCTTGGCATCGATCTCAAGGCGACCGTGCTGACCCGTGATGCCAGGGCGTTTGCCGCAAAAGCGCCGCATCTGGCGGAAAACGCCATGTTCGACTGGCATGAGGGCGACGTGCGGACATTTCCTTTTCCTCCGGGCGAATTCAGCCACATCGTCCATGCCGCGGCGACTTCTTCCAAGCCTGTTCCCGCCTGGGAAATGCTGGAAACCCTGGTCGACGGAACCCGCCATGTGCTTCGCTTCGCGGCCCAATCACGATGCAGGCGTCTGCTTCTGGTCAGTTCCGGCGCGGTTTATGGTATCCAGCCGCCGGAGTTGCCGAGGATTCCCGAAACGCACCCGCACGCGCCCGACCCGCTCGATCCCGCCTCCGCCTATGGAGAAGGCAAGCGCATGGCGGAACTCCTTTGCGCCATCGCCACGCAACAGGGCATTCCCTGCGCCATTGCCCGCTGCTTTGCCTTCATCGGCCCGCATCTGCCGCTCGACGCTCATTTCGCGGCGGGAAACTTCCTCTCCGACGCCGCGCGCGGCGGCCCCATCCATGTCAATAGCGACGGACGTGCGCTGCGTTCCTACCTTTACATGGCGGACTTGATGATCTGGCTGTTGACCATCCTGCTGCATGGAGCGCCCACGCATCCCTACAATGTCGGTTCCGACGAAGACCTTTCGGTTGCCGAACTTGCGCGGCGCGTCAAGAAAGTATCGGGCAGCATGAACGCCATCCTGGTGCGCGACCCGCCATCCTCTGCTCCGCCGCCGCGTTACGTGCCCGACATTTGCCGGGCGCAGGAAGAATTGGGGCTGGAAGTTCGTATCGGCATCGACGAAGCCATCTTGCGAACCATGAACTGGGTAAAAGGTCAATGAACGAAAAAACAGCGTCGCGTCCCTGTCCAGTCTGTAACGAGACTCGCGTGGAAGTCCTGCATCGCCTGCATTTTCATCTGGCGCGGGGCACGCCGCTTCCCGAAGCCTACGATCTGGTCAGTTGTCCGCGTTGCGGTTTTGTCTATGCCGACACGCCAAAAAGCCAAGCCGATTATGATCGGTACTACGTGGAATTCTCCCGCTATGAAGATGCCGCCACCGCCAGCGGCGGCGCGGACAACGAAGCCGACCTGCATCGCCTGGAAGAAACCGCGCGCTGGCTGGAAAAATACATGGCGCCCCAAATGCGTGTCCTGGATATTGGCTGCGGCAATGGCGGTCTGCTGAAAACGCTTTCCAAAAGAACGCCGATCCGCGCGTCTGGCATCGATCCCGCGCCCCGTTGCGTTCAACGGCTCATCGCCGAAGGATTTTCCGCCCATCAGGGACATCTGGGACACTTGCCGGAAAATTGCGGAACGTATGATTTCATCATCCTCTCGCACGTGCTGGAGCATGTCGTGGATCTTTCCGGGGCGCTTCTCGCCGTGCGCCGGTTGCTTGCGCCACAGGGAAAACTTTATGTCGAAACCCCGGACGCATCCCGTTACCATCTCGAAGACCTGCCGCCATTTTATTTTTTCGACCCGGAGCATATCAACCATTTCGATACCGCAAGCCTGAAGGCGCTTGGCGTCAAGAACGCCTGGCGCACAACCGATTGCGTCGAAAAAACGATCCTGCTTCCCCGAAATCGCTGCTATCCCGCTGCCGGTCTCATTCTTGAAGCGGACGCCTCGGCGTTTGCGCAGGAAGGGGAAAGTATTGCCCTGAAGGAAAAGATCGCTGCCTATGTCGACGCCTCCCTTCAAAAGTTGCACAACGCAAAAACATCGCTGGCCGACGCCGTTTTGCATCGCCCCATCGTTTTGTGGGGCGCGGGATCGCAGGCGCAACGGCTTCTGGAAAACAGTCCATTGAAAGAGGCGCGCATCGTGGCCGTCGTTGACCGGGATACGAACAAACAAGGCAAATTTTTTGCCCATTGCGTAGTTCAGTCGCCGGAAGAAGGATTGCGCCAGCTTCCAGAAAACACGCTGGTCGTCATTTGCGCCGCTATCCATGCGGAAACGATACGCGACGAAGTGGCGACGATGAACGCGCGTCTACCTTGCCTGATTCCCTGAACACCTTCACTTTTTTGCCGGAGAACCGTCATGAGCAAATTTTCCCAATTGATTCAAACATCGCTTTCCCATCCCGCCCCCATGTTGGAAGGTGATTCCGTGTGGATTTACGGGGCGGGCAACAAGGGACGGGAAGTCATGCGGGTCTTGACGCAGCGAGGCTACGTCATCGCCGGATTTCTGGATACATACGCCAAACCCGGACAATGCGTCGACAATATTCCTGTCTTGACACTGAATGACGTTGATATACCCTCCTTAAATCATTCTGTTGTCATGGCAATTCACAATTACATGGCGGAAAT
>JAITEO010000192.1 GCA_031281985.1 Zoogloeaceae bacterium
AGCCATCGAGGCGGCCAGGTCGGCGGAACCCGCCAGAGTCACGGCCGCCCTATCCACGATCGAGGATTGTTCTCCCATTGCCAAAGCCGTGCCGGGCGGCTGCATCAAGTTCGATAAAACCGGGTTGAATACCAATGCCTTCCCGCTCATGGTGCAATGGAAAGGCGTCGCGCCCGTGACGGTGTATCCGCCCGAAGTCGCGAAGAGCGCGCCGGTGGTGGCGAAATAACATTCGGCGCGCCGGCGGAAAAACGTCAATTCATCCACAAGGAAAAACAATGAACGGCTTGCAGGCTTTGCTGGACGGCATCATGCTGGGCGGCATCTACGGAGTGATCGCCACCGGCTTGTCACTGGTGTTCGGTGTGCTGGGCGTGGTCAATTTCGCGCAGGCGGAGTTCTTGATGCTGGGAATGTACATCGCCTGGTTCCTGTGGGCCTGGCTGGGTATCGACCCCTTGCTGGCTGCCGTTCCCACCGCCTTGATCGTGTTCGGCGTGGGTTTCGTGATACAGCGCACGCTGATTGAACGGGTGTTGGCCGCGCCGCCGGCGGCGCAGATTTTCCTGACCGTGGGCCTCATGATGGTGTTGGAAAATGGCGCCCTGCTTGCCTTTGGTTCCAGTTTCCGCTCGGTGAACGTGCCCTACCAGTCGGAAGGATTCCAACTGGGTTCCATCTTCGTGGGCGCGCCCTATCTCTATGCGTTCCTGGCCGCCGTGCTGGTGAGCGCGGCCCTGTGGCTGACGCTGTCCAAAAGCTGGCTCGGCCGCGCCATCCGGGCTACCGCGCAGGATGGCATGGCGGCGATCCTGATGGGCGTCAACATCAAACAGATCTATGGGCTGGCCTTCGGGCTGGGCGTGGGACTGACGGCATTGGGCGGAGCGGTGATCCTTCCCTATATCACGGTCAGTCCCACGGCGGGCGGACAGTTCGTGGTACTGATGTTTACCGTGGTGGTGCTGGGAGGCTTGGGCAACGTGGCCGGCGCCCTGCTGGGCGGGCTGGTGGTGGGCGTGGTGCAATCGCTTTCGGCGATGGTCTTTCCCGTGCAATTGCAGAACCTCGTGCTCTTCCTCATTTTCATCGCGGTGCTTGCGTTCAGGCCGCAGGGCCTGCTGCGGGAGTCGTGAGATGAAAACCCTGTTACGACGTCATGGCCTGGCCCTGCTCTGCGCCGCGTTGGCCATATGTTTGCCGCTGTGCATGGAGGATTCCGACTACGCCATGCGAATCGCCACCATGGCGCTGATTTTCGCGGCAGCGTCGCAATGCTGGAACTTGTCGGGCGGGCTGGCCAACCAGATTTCTCTGGGACACGCGGCTTTTTTCGGCATCGGAGCGTATACATCGACCCTGCTCTACATCCATCTTGAAGTTTCCCCCTGGCTGGGTCTCGTCGCCGGTGGCATGCTGGCGGCAGTGGCGGCGGCAATGCTCTCGGTGATTCTCTCGCGACTGAAAGGGCACTATTACGCGCTGGCGACCCTGGCTTTTGCCGAAGTGCTGCGAGTGGTCGCCAACAGTTGGAGCAGCGTGACCGGCGGGCCGATCGGCCTGACCATTCCCTTCAAGGGCGATGCGCCGTTGGCATTCCAGTTTTCATCCCCTGCCGGGTATTACTGGATCAGCCTGGGGCTGCTGGCGCTTTGCTCGCTCGTATTCCACCGCCTTGCCTCGGGGGCCAGCGGCTACCGCCTGCGCGCGATCCGGGAAAACGAGGTGGCGGCGGAAGTTTCCGGCATCGACACCTTCCGGCTCAAACTGCGCCTGAATGTGCTCTCCGGCGCGTTGATGGCGATGTGTGGCACGGTGTATGCGCAATTCATCTACTTTTTCGATCCAGATTCGATTTTCAGCCTCTCGGGCATTTCCGTCAAAGTCGCCATGATGTCCATCATCGGCGGATTGGGCACCCTGCCCGGACCGATTCTGGGCGCGTTCTTCTTGGTACCGCTGGAAGAACTGTCGACCAGCTTCTTCTCCGACACGGCGGGACTGGCACAATGCGTGTTCGGTATCGTGCTGATCGCGGCCATTTTGATCCAGCCGCGTGGGTTGATGGCTGTCTGGGGTTTGCGGCATCGCTTCATGAAGGGAGCGCGGACATGACGGAACCGCTCTTGTCGGTGCATGAACTGGACGTGCGCTTCGGCGGTCTCGCCGCTCTCTCCGGGGTCGGCTTCCACATGCGCGCGGGCGAAATCCTGGGCATCGTGGGGCCGAACGGGGCAGGCAAGACGACGCTCTTCAACGCGCTCGTGGGCGTACAAAGGCCGACGGCGGGCAGCATCCTGTTCCAGGGGCGCGGAATCTCCGGCCTGAAGCCGCATGTGATCGCGCGCCTGGGCATGACCAAGACCTTCCAGAATTCCGCCCTGTTCCCGGAAATGTCGGTATTGGAAAACGTCTGTACCGCCGCGCTCCTGCATCATCGCCTCGCGGCGGCGAAAAAGAAGGCTTACGGCATCCTGGAACGGCTGGAACTCTTCGATATTGCTGGAGAAGATGTCGCCAACCTGACCTTCCCGCAAAAGGCGCTGACGGAACTGGCCCGCGCCATGGCGACCGACCCGAAGATCCTGCTGCTGGACGAAGTCATGGCGGCCCTGTCGCACGAGGAGATGGACGGGGTCATTGCGGTCATCCGGCGCCTGAGGGAGGACGACGGCATCGGCTTCATCGTGATCGAGCACCACATGCGGGCGATCCTGTCGCTGTGTGACCGGCTTCTCGTGCTCTCTTTCGGCCAGGTCATTGCCGAGGGCGATCCCGGGGAGGTCGTGCGTCACCCGGATGTAATCAAGGCCTACCTGGGCGATAGCGCGGGAGCGGGCCATGCTTGAAATTGCGCACCTGACGGCCGGATACGGCGAGGCGCCCGTGCTGCACGAGGTGATGTTGCGCGTCGCGGAGGGCGAGACCGTGACCGTTCTCGGTGCCAATACCGCCGGCAAGAGCACGCTGCTGCGCGCCATTTCCGGGCTGGTGCCGCGCGTGACAGGCGGCATCCAGTTCAATGGGACGGAACTCACCGGGCTGCCGCCCGAGCGGATCCCAGGGCAAGGCATTGCCCATGTGCCGGAAGGCCGACATGTTTTTGCGCGCATGTCGGTGCAGGACAATCTCTGGATGGGCGCTTATTCCTGTCGAAAATCGCCGGGGCTGGACGCGCGCATCGAACGGGCCTTCGAGCTTTTTCCCCGCCTGAAGGAGCGGCGGAGTCAGCTTGCCGGCACGCTCTCGGGCGGCGAACAGCAGATGGTGGTGTTGGCGCGCGCGCTCATGAGCGCGCCCAAACTCCTCCTGCTCGACGAACCCAGCCACGGCCTGGCCCCCATCGTGGTCGAAGAAGTGCACAAGGCCATTCTCGCCATCAATGCCACCGGCGTGGCGGTGCTGCTGGTGGAACAGAACGCGACGCTGGCCCTCCAGATCGCCAGCCGGGGCATCGTACTGGAACATGGTCGTGTGGCGCTTTCCGGCACGGCCGCCGAACTTGCGCAAAATCCCGGTGTGCGCAGGGCTTACCTGGGGGTTTGATGGCATATGTGAAGCGTGCTCCGCATGTGCGAACCGTTTCTTGTCTCATGAAAGGAAGAAGCATGAAAATCAAAGCAGCCGTCATTCAGGCCGGAGCCATTCCATTCGATGTCGAAGCCAGCCTCGTCAAGGCCGAGCGGTGGATTGCCGAGGCGGGCAAGGCGGGACATCAATTGGCGGTATTCCCCGAAGCCTATCTGTCCGCCTACCCCAAGGGGCAGGGTTATGGAATAAGCATCGGCGTACGCACCCCGGAAGGGCGCGAGGAATTCCGCCGTTATTTCGAGAGCGCCATCGCGGTGCCGGGACCGGAAACCGAACGCCTGGGGCAAGCGGCGGCGGCGGCGGGGATTCATCTCGTCATCGGGGTCATCGAGCGCGAATTGGGCACGCTCTACTGCACCGTGCTCTTCTTCGCGCCGGACGGCGCTCTCCTGGGCAAGCACAGGAAATTGATGCCCACCGCGGGCGAGCGGCTCGTATGGGGCTATGGCGACGGCTCCACCTTGCCGGTGTTCGACACTTCCATCGGTCGCCTGGGCGCGGTGATCTGCTGGGAGAATTACATGCCAATGCTGCGGATGGCGATGTACGGGAAGAACATCAACCTCTACTGCGCGCCCACGGCGGACGACCGCGAGACCTGGCTGCCCAGCATGCGCCACATTGCCCTGGAAGGCCGCTGCTTCGTCCTGACCGCCTGCCAGGCCCTGCGCCGGGGAAGTTTCCCGCCGGACTTCGACTGCGTCGTGAGCGACAACCCGGATGCCTGGATCATGCACGGCGGCAGCGCCATCATCGATCCCCTGGGACGGATATTGGCCGGCCCCGCGTTCGACAAGGAATGCATCCTCGCCGCCGAATTGGACATGGCCGCGCTTCCGCGCGCGAAATTCGATTTCGATGTGGCGGGCAACTATTCACGTCCGGACGTATTCTCGCTCATCGTCAACGAAACCCCGCAAAAGGCGGTCAGCTTCCGGAGCAATCCTGAAAGCGTGTGAGACGAACGGCCGCTTGCCCAAACCGCCCTAAAACCGGGTGAGCAACCGATTCAGGAAGCGCTGGCCGGTGGAGGTGGGGGCGATTTTTTCCGGAGTGAGGACGAGGAGGCCGTCGGTGGCGGCGGATTTCAGTTGCGGGGTCAGGGCGTTGAGGG
>JAITEO010000346.1 GCA_031281985.1 Zoogloeaceae bacterium
GCTGGCAGGAGAGCTTGCCGTTGGCGACATAGAATTGCGCCAGACAGTGACAGGGCGGCAGGGCCATGTGTTCGATTTCCGCGGGATTCCAGGCGGTGAGGAGATGGCGGCGAGAATCCGGATGGTTTTTGAGGCGGCGCACCAATTCCGCGATCTGGTCGATTTCGCCGCCCTGGGGGGTCGGCCAGTGCCGCCATTGATGTCCATACACCGGCCCCAGATCGCCCTGCGCATCCGCCCATTCATCCCAGATGTGCACGCCATTGGCTTGCAGGTAGGCGATGTTGGTGTCGCCCGCGAGAAACCACAGCAGTTCGTGGAGGATGGATTTCAGGTGCAGTTTCTTGGTGGTCAAAAGCGGAAAGCCGCGGGCAAGGTCAAAGCGCATCTGCCAGCCGAACAGCGAACGGACGCCGGTGCCGGTGCGGTCGGATTTGTCCACGCCGTTTTCCAGCGCGTGACGCATCAGGTCAAGGTAGGCTTGCATAAAATCGAGCGAAAAGAAGCACAGGAGTAAATTGCGAGCCAACATTCTAATATACTCATACCTTGTTGCGCCCCACGCTGCAAAACGCACTTGTTTGGAAAGGCAATGCAACCCGCTACCTGTCTGCGCGGTACAAGGGGCGCACGCTCTGCGCCCGCAGCGCGCCCCGACGAGAACCGTGCAGATTGCGCTGGTTTTGCGTTGGGTTTACACGGTTTGAAGCCAGGCTTTGCCTGGTTTCAAACCCCAAGATAATCCGGCAAAAAGTAGGTTTTTACTTTTTGACGTAACCGATCAAATCATGAATACATCCGCCAACAAGCCCTCGATAGCCCTGATCAATCCCGGCGAATTGCAGCGCCACCTCGCCCTGTTGCCGACGGAGGACGCGACCGCGGCGCTCGGGGAAATCACGGAATGGCTGGAAGCCTGTCAGTTGGGCGAGGTCAGCGGCAACGCGCGCTTTCAGATTGCGCGCCTGCTGGATGGCGCGGCGCAGCCGCACATCCGGACGCTGATGGAGGAATACCTGTACACCGCGCGCCTGCCCAAGGTACGGGAAAACCAGATCTGGACGCTCGTCTATGGCGTCTGGGACAAAATTGCCCGTCAGTATGAAGTCTGCATCGAACATGGCAAGCGCAGGGAAAAGGGCGCCGACATGGTGCGCGCGCAGCTCGCGCTGGTGGTGACGCGCGCCATTGCCGCCTGGGGGGAAGCCATCAAGTGGAAGGGGTTTCGCTACAGTCCGATCGACAAGGACTACTGGGCGCGGCTGGGCGCGGCGTATCTGTTGGCGGAGGGCGAGGGCTTCGCCCAGAAGGCCCTGCAGATGCACAGCGAGCGCGGCGGCATCACCTCGCCTTTTGCCGAATACCTGCACATCCTGATTTTTCACGCTTCCTCGCTGGATTGTCTGTTGCCGCGGGACATCGAACTGGCGGATCGGCTGATTACCCATGCGCAAACGGAATTCGTGTTTTCCGCGACCAGGAGTCCGCAAAGCGTGTGGCATCTGGATCTGGCAAAGGCCATGCCGCCCATGCGCCTGACCGACGCCGAGCAAGCCGCCACACCGACCGATCGCTTCTTTTATCCCGGCCAGGCGCAGGCGCGCATGAGCATGCTGGCGCAGGAAATCGAGTACAGCAACGCCATCCCCGCCCGTCTTGGATTGGAAACCAGGGAACCCGCGCAGGCGCTGCTGCCGGTGCTGCACCACCTCGCCGCCTGCTGGACGCCCGCGCCGCCGCAGCGCCAGCATGCGCGCTACCGGGTGAAGCACCAGATGGTCGTGCTGCCCGGCTTCATCAACGCCTTCATCGTCGCTTCGCCGGATTTCGGCGGCAAGCCCCTGGGATTGCCGCAGGAGGTATGGATTGCGGATAACGTCAGCCAGGGGGGATTTGGCGCCATCGTGAAGGAAATCAAGGGCGACTGGCTCGGCGTGGGCGCGCTGCTGGCCATACAGCCCGGCGGCGAAGGCAACTGGCTGATCGGCCTGGTGCGTCGCTACCTGCGCGTTTCCGAACAGGAAGCGCAGATCGGCATCGAAACCCTGTCGCGCCGCGTCACCAGCGTCGACGTCGGCCCGCGCGCCTCGTCCCTGCCGCCCAGCACGCCCGCCCTGTGGTTGCAGGACGACGATCCCAAGGGCGACATTCGCTTCATCCTGCCGCCCAACACCTTCGTCGCGGGAGAAAGCCTGGAATTCACCTACAGCGGCCGCCGCATCGGTCTGACGCCCGTCAAGCTGCTGGAACGAGGCAGCGACTACGAAATCACCACCTACCGCGCCGCCATCATCCCCACGCCCAAGACCTGAACCGCACGCCCATACGTCCGCCCGGCAACATATGCGTTGCCCTCAGCGAGGTAAAGGCTGCGCGCCTCGTTTCCCGCCCGGCCGTAGGGGCGCGCTGCGCGCGTCCGCAACCCAATCCGCCGCGTGACGGCCGCCGGGCGCGCGCTGCGCGCCCCTACGAGAACCCCAAAGACCGCGCTGGTTTTGCGTTGGGTTTACACGGTTTGAAGCCAGGCTTTGCCTGGCTTCAAACCCCAAATCAACCGGGTGCGATTAAAAGTGGAGAAAACCAACGCAGCGCCGCCGCTTGCCGTCCCCTCTCCCCCAATCCTTTGGGGGAGAGGGTGCCTCGTCAGGGGCGGGAGAGGGCTTGCACCCTGCAAGGGCTTGCACCCCGCAAGGGCGCTACTGTAGTGTTTCGTTCT
>JAITEO010000356.1 GCA_031281985.1 Zoogloeaceae bacterium
AATCAAGCGGTGAAATTGGTAATAGAGGCCCATCATCCGGAAAGTAGTACAGCAGGTAGGGAAATTCTGATTTTTTGCGGGCACGAGAATGCGCTCAAAGACTAAGAACTTATAATCTGTGATGACACATTCATGAAAATGCCGGAAAACAGAGTAACCGTGCGGTCTTGTAGGGGCGCGCTGCGCGCGCCCACAAACCATCCACGCCGCGTGACGGCCAAACGGGCGCATGCAATGCGCCCCTACAAGTACCATCTTCGATCAAAAGAACGAAACACTACAGTAGGAGTGTAGGTACGAGGTTCCTCTGCTTTGGATCGCACCCGGAGTTTGGCTGCGCTTCGTCTGGAACCGGAAATTGCGCTCCGGCCTATCCCTCTTCCTTCCGCCACCTCTCCTCGGGACAATTGCCGGACTCCAGCCAGTGCGTGGGCATTTCCGGTTGCGCCTTCAGGAACCAGAACAATGCATCGACGGTGTTGCCTTCCTTCCAATAGCCCTGCGCCAGAAAACAGGATGCGCGGGCAATTCCCGCCCCGGCCGCGGTGAGGAGCAGGGAACGCGCCTCCTCCGCCCTTGCCAGGGCCGGACTGCCAAAATAATCCGACCAGGCCCAGTTCAGCGCATAGCCGTATTTGTCGTAGAGCGCTTCGCCCAGCCGGAAGGTCGCCTTTGCATCTCCCGTTTGCGCCGCCTGACGCAGTTCCTGGATTTCTGCCGCTTCCTCCTGCGGTTCGCACTCGTCGGGCAACAGCGCGCGCTGGCAGAGCACTTCTTGCGCCGCTGCCCGATCGCCCTTTTCCTCGCGCGGGTCTCCGGTTTCGATGCGCCACAGCGCCTGACGCGCCCGCCAGTGCCCAGCCTTTGCCGCCTGCCGCAACCACGCCACGCCACGCGCGGAAAATGCCGCGATTTCCTCCGGCAGATAGCGATCCGCCGCGCAACCCATGCAGAAGAGACCGCCGCGCAGGGGCGGCGAGAGTTGCTCCTGATACAAGAGTATGCCCAACGCGAACTGGGCGTCGGCGTCGCCCGCTTTCGCCAGTTTTTCCAGCGCTACGCGCAGATCGAGATTTTGCAGGAAGTCCTTTGCCAAGGACGCGCCGGTCAATGGCTTCGACATCAGGACGTAATAGGGATTGACCCCCTGAAGCCACATCGGGGTTTGCTGTTCCATCTCTCTCCATTGTTCTGACGTATCGATCTCGATCTTGACGAATTCCAAGCGCGTTTGCCCGGTTTCTTCATCGAAAACGGGTTTCAAATATCCTATCTCATCGAGCATCTCCGCCACGCGCGCGGCGGCTTCCAGCCATTGTCGCCCTTCCTTTTCGTCCGCGGGCGCGCCGCGTCCCAGGTAGCGCGCCTTGCCATAAAAATATTGCGCCAGCGGGTGCCCGGCCTTTGCCGCCGCGTGCAGCCAATGCGCCGAAGTCTCCAGGTTCATGTGCGCGAATCCCGGCCAGGCGTGCAAGGTTCCCAACTCATATTGCGCGGGCGGATAGCCGCCTTCGGCGGCGCGATGCATCCAATCGAGCATTTTTTCCGTATCCTTTTCCACGCCCACGGAATCGCCCTGCCCATAAAAATAGGCGAGCGCGTACTGCGCCGCCGCGTCCCCTTCTTCCGCCGCCGTGAACGCAGCCAGTCTGTTCAGCAGCATGCTCGCTCCAGAATACTTTGCCCATCCTTCTTCTTCCTGCGCGTCGGCCTTCTCCAGCCAGGGAAGAGCCGCCTCGCGATCATGCCGGTTTTCGAGGAACCATTTCCCCAGCCGGTACTGCGCCTCGGCGTCCCCCGCCTGGGCAGCGGCGGAAAACCAGTGGAAGGCCGCTTCCTGGTCTTCTCTTATCTTGCCGAAAAGCGTCTTTTCATCTTTGGAATAGGCGGCGTGCTGATAGCGGTCCCCCAATGCCACCTGCGCCCTGGCGTCGCCCGCGCGGGCGTTTTTCTCCAACAGCCGCCATTCCTTCGTTGCGTGTTCATAGACGGTAAGAAAGGATTGTGCCGTTTCCCGCCAGCTTTTTATCTGCCGCTTCTGGTTTTCCTCCAGATCGCGCGTGTCGCGCTGGGCGAGCAAACGCCGGAAGGCTTCGGCGGCCTTGTCCGGATCGGGAGAAAGATAGACCGCCGTTCCTGAAAAAGGCGTTTCTCCGCGAAAGCTGTCGCCGTCGCCATAGGGAAGATAGGCGCGCGCCAGTTCGTACTGCGCTTCTCGCGCGGCAAATCCCTTGCCTTTGGCCGCCTGCGCAAGCGTTGCGCGTTCGTCGAACTCTTTCAGCCATCCTCTTGCGCCGCTATTGTCTTGCGCGGCGGCGCGGCGCATCCAGAACAGCGCCTTTTTCTCGTCCTGCGGCACGCCTTCGCCTCGTCCATAGGCACGCGCCAGCCCTGCCTGCGCCATGTCGAAATCCTGCTCCGCCGCGCGCTGTAGCCACTTCATGCGCTCCGCTGGCTTTTGCGCGAAATCGGCAAACAACGTCTGCGCTTCGGCGTTGCCCGCCTCCGCCAGGCGCTGCAACATCTCCAGCCCCTCGGCGCGCCGCCTGGGAATGCCTTGCATATCATCCTTGCCCAGATGGATGCGCGCCAGCCAGAGCTTGGCCTCGGGCACGTCCTTCGCTACCGCGAAGTAGAGCCATTTCACGGTCTGTTCACGGTGCGCGCGTTTTTCCGCGTCCGCGATGCCCGTATCGTCAGCGAGACGCTCATGGGCGCGCGCCAAGGCGTAGGCCGCCGCGCCGTCGCCCGCCTCCGCCGCCTTCTGGAAGTCCTGCATCTGATCGTATTCAGTGAGCAGCCATCCCGCCCCGCTATCCGGCGCGATGGCAAAACCGCCCGCGCGCGCCTTCAGGAACCAGCGTGTCGCCAGAGCCTCGTTCCAGGCTTCATGGCGCTGCACGCCCACGTTCGACAACATGGCCTCGCCCAGCGCGAACTGCGCCTGCGGCAAGCCCTGCTCTGCCGCGCGGCGAAACCAGTAGACGGCCTCGAAATCGTTATACCCGAAACGCAGGGGAGAGAAGGAACAGGACAAGGAGTCGAAGACGGGGCGGAAAATATCGATCAGGTCTTCATGACCGGATTTGCGCAAGAAAGCCGCCGCCCGCGCCATCGTCTCTTCTATGGATTGCTCCGTCACATCCTCCTCCAGTTCCGGCAGTTCCGGGGATTCCCCCAATTCCTCTGCCATCGGATTGATGACGATCTCCTGCAGGATTTGCGACATGACAGGCGTCAACGACAACTCGGAATTTTCTGACGTTACGGGAAAACCGCGCGCCAGCAGAGCAGTTGCCCGTTTCAGATCGATGAATTCACCCGGCACGACGTTGCCGTTTCCCCAGTAGCTTTCCCTGTCTTTCTTTTCTCTTGCCAATCCATCCCGAAACAAAAGCCCCAGCGCGTATTGCGCCTGGGCGTCGCCCGCCTCCGCCTTTTCTCGCGTCGCCTGGGCGGACTCGACAGCCTTCCGGCAAGCGCGCGCGCTTTCCGCGCTGAATTCCCCGGTTTGCGCAAAAACCGGCGCGGCAAAGAGCAGCAGGGAAAGAAAGCAGAGCAGCAAGCAGCGCCCCTTGATCCGCCCTTTCGCAAACGATGTCTTCATGCTGATTCTCCTTGGTAAACCTTCTCCCGCGCGCCTGCCCGGTC
>JAITEO010000001.1 GCA_031281985.1 Zoogloeaceae bacterium
GAAGCCATGGAAGAAGGACAGGTGACGCACGATGGCGAATCCCGTCCGCTGCCGCAACCCTTTTTCGTCATCGCCACCCAGAACCCGATCGACCAGCGTTCCACCCATCCGCTGCCGGAAGCGCAACTGGATCGCTTCCTGATGCGCCTCGCCATTGGCTATCCGGATGCGGCGGCGGAACTTTCACTCCTGAAAGGCGAGGATCGCCGCGCCTGCCTGCGCCGCTTGCGTCCCCGGCTCTCCGCCGCGGAACTCGCAACAGCGCGCGCAAAAGCGCGGGCGCTGTTCGTCGCGGAACCGGTACTGACCTATGTCCGCGCCCTGGCGGAATTCACCCGCAACGGCGCGGGACTGGCCTACGGCCTGTCGCCGCGCGGCGCGCTGGCCCTGCTTGCCGCCGCCCGCGCCTGGGCACTGCTTGCCGGACGCGACCACGTGCTGCCGGATGACGTGCAGGCGGTGTTTCCCCATGTCGTGCCGCATCGCCTGGGTTTCCCCGCGACACGGGAAGCCGCCGCCCGCGCGCGGGAATGGCTGGCGGCGGTAGCGCTGCCATGAAGGCGCGGATGTTTTTCCACACGCGCGAAAACAAAGACGGAGGAGAAAAGGAAATGACAGGCCACCTTCGCCTTTACCCAGCCGCAGCCGGTCTCGCCTGGCTTGTGGCGGTGGTCGCGCTTGCGCTCGTTGCCATCAATTACGGCAACAACCTGATTTTCGCGCTGACCGCACTGGCGCTCGCCCTCTGGCTGAACGCGGGTTGGGAATGCTGGCGCAACGCGCAGGGCGCGATCTGGCAGGCCGCGCCAGTCGCCCCGGCGTTCGCGGGGGAAAAACTGCGGCTTTCCGGATCGGTGCGCGCGGAAACGGGCCGGACGCGGCGCGGCTTCATGCTGCTTGCCGCCGGAGAACCGATCCCCGGCACACCGGGAGACGCGGGCACAACGCTGGAAGTCGCCATCCCCGCCGGGTCGCGTGGAAAAAAACATCTGGCGGGAACGCGGCTGGTTTCCCGCTGGCCGCTGGGGTTCTGGCGGGCAAGCCGCCTGCTGCCGCCCTGCGCGGCACTGGTCTGGCCGCGTCCAGAAGGCGATCTGCCGTTGCCGGAAAGCGCGCCCGTGCCCGCCTGCCAGCGGCAGGGCGTGGATGACTTCGAAGGCCTGCGCGCCTACGCGCCGGGCGACGCGCCGCGCCGCGTCAACTGGCGGGTCTATGGCCGCAGCGGGGAGCTGGCGGTCAACGTTTTCGCGGGCGAAGCGGGCGGCACGGCGCTGCGGCTGGATTTTGCCGCCTGCGCGGGCGACGTCGAGGCGCGGCTGGCGCAACTGGCCCGCTGGGTGTTGGAAGCCGAGCGGCAGGGCAGACCCTACACGCTGGCGTTGCCCGGCACTGCCGAAACCGCGCCGGGACACGGCGCGTCCCGGCAGGCGGAATGCCTCGCGCGGCTGGCGGTTTTTGGAAAAGAGACAAAGGAGACGCCATGACAACCCCCGAACCTCTGTTGCCCTGGCGCACACGCGCAGCTTCCCGGCACCTGCTGCTGGCGCTGGTCTACTGTCTCGGCATCGTCGCGGCAACCGGCCTGTTGCTGGCGCTGCCGCTGCCAAACGCGCACCTCACCCTGGTCGCGCTGGCGGCACACCTCGTCTCCGGATTGCTCGCCGTCTTTTTCTTCGTCCCCTTTCTCGTCTGTCATCTGCGTGACGGGCACGAGCCGCTCCTGTCGCTCCTCCTGCCCTGGCGCGTTGCGCGGCGCTGTTCCGGCGGGGATTCCCGAACCCATCGCCTGCTGGGCTACGGCCTGACCCTGACGCTGCTGACGGTGGCGGCAAGCGGTCTCGTCATCATCGCGCCCGCCGTGGCCTATCTTGCCGGAAAGCCTTTCCTGCTGCTGGATTTCTGGCCGGGGAACGGACATCGTTTCTGGCTCATGGCGCACGCCTGGGGCACCCTGCTGCTCGTGGCGCTGCTGTTTTGCCACTTTCCGAAACGGAGCCGTCCATGAAAAACACCGTGTTGTTCCGTTTCTGCCTCGTGTTCGCGCTCACCCTGCTGCTCGCGGTGGCAACAGCGCTGCTGCTGCCCGCCGCTCCACGCCTCGCGGTGGAACCCGCGCGCGACCTGCCGCTGTATTCCCTGCCCTTCGGCGCGACAAAGCCCTTTTATCCCGCCGAAATTACCACTCCGGACAACAAGCTCGCCAACTGGCGGGCCATTGCCGGTTCGCGCACCTGCGGCGAATGCCACCCGAAAGAAACCCTGGAATGGGCAACCTCCATGCACGCCATTTCCGACAACGACCTGATTTACGACGCGACCGTCCGCGAGAACACGGATACCTCCCGCGCGGCGCTGGCAGGACATGGCGTGGAAAAGGGACGCTGGTGCGAGGGCTGCCACAATCCGCTGGGGGTGGCAACAGGCGCAGTCACGCCCGCCAGCAGCGTGCAGATGACGGAAACGATGGAAGAAGGTACCGCCTGCCTGGCCTGTCACGCCGTCAACAAGGCGGAACCGCTGGCGGGCAACGGCGCGCTGGAACTCGATCTCAACGGCATTTTCCGCTACGGACACCCAGCCCTGCTGGCCGCCGCGCCCTCGCGCCACGCCCGCGACATGCGCGCCCGCCGCGACAAGCCGCTGATGGGCGACGCCGCGCTCTGCGGCGCCTGCCACACGGAAATCCGCCCCGGCGCCGTCAATGGCGCGACGCCGCCCCTGAACCTCCAGGATACCTACGCCGAATGGCGAACCTCCAACTGGGCGCGGCGCGGCATACATTGCCAGGATTGCCACATGGCACGCGACCCGGCGGCCTTTGTCGCGGCGCTGAAACGCGGCAAGAAGCTGAAGAAAACCGTCTCGCACCGCATTCCCGGCAACAACTACCTGCTTTCCGACACCGGATTGCCGCAAGGACTCCTCATGGCCTTGCGAGGAGGCAAGCCCGCCGCGCAAAACCGGCTCTTCGATCGCGCGACCTTCCAGAAGGCACTGGGCGAAACCCATGACGCGGTGGTGGCCCTCCTGAAGGAAGCCGCCGAACTGCGCATCGAAAACGCGCGACATGCCGGCGACGCGCTCGTGTTCACAGCGGCGGTGAAAAACGCCGGCGCTGGACACGCCCTGCCCACCGGGCCGCTGGATCAGCGTTACCTGTGGCTGGAGACGCGCGTCATCGACACGGCCAGCGGCGCGACCGTTTTCCACCAGGGCGCGTTCGACGCCGGAAAAGGCGAGGAAGATGCCGCCGCGCCGCGCTGGATGAAACAGGTCACGACCCGCGACGGCACGCCGGAACGCCGTCACATCCTGTTCGATGCGCACACCCTCACCTACGAACGCAAGCCGATTCCCGCCGGAGAAACCGACCGCGTGCCCTATCGCGTTCCCGTGGCCGACGCCAGGCGCTACCGTGTGGAAATCCGCCTCTGGTATCGCCTCGCCGTGCAGGACATCCTGGAAAACATCGAGCGTCAGAAGCTGGGCAAGGTGGCGGCCATCATTCCCCCCCTGCTGCTGGCGACCAGCCAGGTGGAGCTGTAAGGATGTGCCAAAAGGAAAACCTCCGCGTCTTGCCGCGCAAATCTTGATGGAGACCTTGCCATGCGTCTGAAACTTCCCAGTCTCGCCGAAGCGCTTGCCCTTGGCCTGCCGCTCCTTGCCGCGTCCGGCATGGCGGTTTTCCTGATCGGCGGCCTGCCGCGCGGCGAGGAAACGCGCCAGACCCGCGCCCGCGATGACCTGCGCGCGATGCGCAGCGTCCTGCTCGCCGGTTCCACCCTGCCGGACGCGCAAACCGGACTGGCGGCACTGGTGGGCGAAGGGCGGCTCGCGCATCTGCCGCAAGACCCGTGGGGACGCCCCTATCAATACCGCAACCCCGCGCCGGGACGGCCTTACGATCTCTTTTCCCTGGGCGCGGATGGCGTGGAAAGCGCGGACGACATCAGCGTCTGGAATCTTTACGGACAACGCTGATGCACCTGTCCATCGCCGCGCGTTTTCGGGTTTCCCCCCGCGCTGCCTGGTGTTGCGCGTTGCTCGCGCTCGCACTCTTCAGTCACGCGCCCGCCCTGCCGCCGCTGGCTTGGCTCGCGCTGGCGCTGGCCGCGGCAAGTCGCCTCCTGCCCCGTGGCCGCCTGGTGGAGGCGACACGCATCGCCTTCCTGCTCCTGGTCTTCTCGTTCTGTTTCCGCCTCTGGGGCTGGCAGGCGGAAAACACGGTGCGGCTGGTTCTGCTGCTGGCGCTGACGCTGAAATGGGCGGAAGCGGCCACTGAACGCGAACAGGCGCGGGTCGTGGCGGTGGCCTTGGTCACAGGAGCGCTGGGGCTGTTGCGCTGGAATGAGTGGGTGGGCGTCCTGCTGCTGTTCGCCCTGCCGTGGTGCGCCATGAACGCGCTTTCCGGCGCGGCGCGGGAAAACCT
>JAITEO010000009.1 GCA_031281985.1 Zoogloeaceae bacterium
CGTGCTCATCCTCGACGCCGATTTCGCCGCCAAAATCAGCGCGCGCCTGAAAAGCTACGATCTGCTGGGGTTTTGCGGCACGGACCGGCTGCTGGCCGCTGGTTGGATAGCCGCGGGACGGCCGCACATTTTTGGCGCAATCGCCCATGTCCATGAACACAGCTTGCAACTGGAAGCGTATGGCGTCGGGGATTGGCCGGTGACCGGCAACATCCAGGCGCTGGACGGTCTTTGCCTGATGGCGACCCGCGAAGCCGCGCTGGCCACGAAGTTCGACGCGGATACCTTCGATGGGTTCCATCTCTACGATCTGGATTTCAGCTTTTCCGCCCATCTTGCCGGGTATCGTCTGGGCGTCTGCTGCGACATTGCCGTGATCCACACTTCCGGCGGAAATTTCGGCGCGGCGCAATTTGCCCACTACGCCCGCCGCTTCAAGCAAAAATACGCCGCCTGCCTGCCGCCCGATGTACGCTCCAAAACCAGGGGGAAGGCCGCGCAATTTCGGGATCATTACGCCATCCTCGACGCCTGGAAGGAAGACATCCTGAGGCGTGCGACGTATCCGCGCCAATCCGCGCATGAACCTGTCCGCATGGCGGCTGCCTGACATGGAACACGGGTTTTCCCTCATCACCACCATTGCCGCCGGTTTTGGCATCGCGCTGGCGTTGGGTTTTCTGGCGACGCGCCTGCGCTTTTCCGCCATCGTCGGCTATCTCGTGGCGGGCGTGATCATCGGGCCGGGAACGCCGGGGTTCGTGGCGGATACGGAAATCGCCATGCAACTGTCGGAAATCGGCGTGATGCTGCTGATGTTCGGCGTGGGACTGCATTTTTCGCCGGGCGAACTGTTGAGCGTGCGGCGCATCGCCATCCCCGGCGCGCTGACGCAGATGGGACTGGCGACGGCGCTGGGCGCGCTATTGGCCAGGTTCTGGGGCTGGTCGTGGGGCGAAGCCCTGGTATTGGGGCTGTCGCTATCCTGCGCCAGCACCGTGGTGCTCCTGAAGGCGCTGGAAGCGCGTAACGCCCTGAAAACCATGAATGGTCACATCGCCGTGGGCTGGCTGGTCATGGAAGATCTGGCGACCGTGCTGGTGCTGGTACTCTTGCCGCCGCTGGCGAACGTGTTGGGCGGCACGGCGCATGCGGGCGCGGCGGCGGAGGGATCGCTCACCATGACCCTGATGCGCGTCCTTTTCGAGGTCGCCGCCTTCATTGCCCTGATGATGGTCGCCGGAAGGCGCGTCGTGCCCTGGCTGTTGCGGCATGTGGCGCGCACGGGGTCGCGCGAGCTGTTTACCCTGGCGGTCATCGCCACCGCCATCGGTATTGCCTATGGCGCGTCGGCGATGTTCCACGTCTCCTTTGCGCTGGGCGCGTTCTTCGCGGGCATGGTGATGCGCGAATCCCCTTACAGCCACCGCGCCGCGCAGGAATCCCTGCCGCTGCGCGACGCCTTTTCCGTGCTCTTCTTCGTTTCCGTGGGGATGCTCTTCAACCCGAACATCCTGCTTTCCGAACCCTGGCGCTTGCTGGGCGTGGTGACCGTCATCATCTTCGGCAAGGCGGCGGCGGCACTGGCCTTGGTGCTGGCCTTTCGCTATCCGCTCAATACCGCACTGGTGGTTGCCGCCAGTCTGGCGCAGATTGGCGAGTTTTCCTTCATTCTCGCGGGCTTGGGGCTGAGCCTCAAGCTGTTGCCGCCCGATGGCATGAGCCTGATTCTGGCGGGCGCGCTGATTTCCATTGCCCTGAATCCCTTCGTTTTTGCCGCCATCGCGCCCTTCCAGCGCTGGTTGCTGAAACGCTCGGCACTGGCGCGGCAACTGGCGCGGCGGGAAGACCCGTTCGCGCAACTGCCGATGAGCACGGCGCGCAAATACCTGGAAGGCCAGGTGGTGCTGGTGGGCTTTGGCCGCGTGGGCACGCGCATCGCCCACGCGCTGCAAGCGAAGGATATTCCCTATGTGGTGGTCGAACAGAACCGCGAGCGCGTCGAAGACCTGCGCAAGCGCGGACTGGCGGCCGTCTGCGGCAACGCGGCGGAACCGGCGGTGCTGATCCAGGCGCATGTCGCCCGCGCCGCCATGCTGGTGATCGCCTCGCACACGCCGATGGATGTGCGCAGCATGGCCGAAGTCGCGCGCGCCTTGAATCCCGGCATCGAAATCGTCATTCGGACGCACAGCGAGGAGGAATCCGATCACATGCGCCGGGAAAGCCTTGGCGCGGTGTTTTTCGCCGAAGAGGAACTGGCGCGCGGCATGATCCAGCATGTGCTGGAAGGCTTCAAGAAACGGGAAATCACCAGCCATCCGCCAGAGACCGAAGGAACGAACCATGCCGCACGGCTTTAGCCTCGCCGCCTTCTTCGGCGTCGGCATCGGCGCGGCGCTGGGCGCATGGATGCGCTGGCTGCTGGGCGCGACCCTGAATCCCCTGCTGCCCGCCATTCCCCTGGGCACACTGGCGGCAAACCTCTTGGGCGGTTACCTGGTCGGCGTGGCGCTGGGATTCTTTCATCTGCACGCCGAAATCACGCCCGTCGTGCGGCTCTTCGTCGTTACCGGCGTACTCGGCGGCCTGACCACTTTTTCCAGCTTTTCCGCCGAAACCGTGGAACGCCTGCAAGCCGGCCAATACGCCATCGCCTTCACCCTGGCCGCACTCCACCTCCTGGGTTCCCTCCTCATGACCTGGCTGGGACTGATCAGTGTCCGGTGATTTCAGGATGCAACCACGCCCCCAACAGCCTCTGCCCCCCAATTGTGTGATAGGCTTCCACCCCTTCTTCCTCCCCGTAGTTCAATGGATAGAACAAGCGCCTCCTAAGCGCTAGATACAGGTTCGATTCCTGTCGGGGGGACCAAGAACGCGCATGCGTTGCCCCTGCTTTGCCATGGGTTGCCGCAGCGGGTTTTCCTCACTTCTGATTTGTATCCGTCATCTGTTCCCCGCCTTTTTATACCGGACGGATAGGATGGTGAGTGTGGCGTCATCGATGAACCGGTAGCCGGTTGTCTCCGTAGCCTCTTTGGCGGGTTTCCAGTCTCCTTTCGTTACGGCGGAATGCGTCTGTTTGAACTGGATCGTCCCCATCCCGCCGCTTTTTGAAGGCAGTTCTTCGTAGGTGAATGTGCCCTTGTAATAATGTTCTCCCGAATGAACGGCCAGTTCACGATAGCGCTCATAGGTGTTGCCGCTAAATTTCCAGTAGGACATCTCGTTTTTTCGCGCGTTTTCGCGCTCCCAGGCGCCTTCAAAGGGAGTTTTGTCGGCGGCGGCACTGATGCCGCAGTTCAGCAGCATGGACAGCAAGAGGATTTTCAGTAGTGTCTTCATGTAACGTCTCCTGGAGATTTACTTCCCGAATCCCTCCAGCAGCGTCTTGACCGCCGCTTTCTGCGCTTCCGAGCCTTCGCTGTTGATTTTGTTGAGCAGTGCCGCGACCGACAGGTTCTGCACGCTGCCGGAAGCATCCCCCAGCGCGCCCAAAACGCCCTTCACATCCTCCACCAGATCGCGTTCGCCGGTGAGGTGGTCGCGCAGGCCGACCTTGAACGTGTTGCTCTTGCTGATCGCGCCGTCGATGCCCTTGCCGACGGCGAGCGCGTTCACGAAACGCTCGAAGTAATCGCCTTCGCCGCCGACGATGTCGATGTTGGCCTTGGCGAGCGCCGTGCCGAGCACCTCGGCTTGTTCGCGGGCGATGCCGGTTTGCGCTTCGATGGCTTTCAGGGTTTCGGTGTGGGCGCGTTCGAGCTTCATGCGGAATTCCTCGTGCGCGCGGG
>JAITEO010000012.1 GCA_031281985.1 Zoogloeaceae bacterium
ATTTTGATGGCAACTTCACCAGCAAGACGTATACCCTGGAACAAGCGGACAAAGCCACAAATGGAGCGGCGACTGCGGCAATACGATCGAGTAAGGTTCTTCCTTGTTTGGAGGGAAGAGGAACGAAATCGGCTTGTGATGCTTATTTTCTTTGTTTGAAGAAAGAGAGAGAGGGGGCAGGAGGGGCAGATTGTAATGCTTTGTTGGACCAGGTACAGATACTAAAATGAGGCTTTCTCGGTGAATGCGCGCCAAAATTTTTCGTCCAACGAAGCGCGACCAAACTCCCTCCCCTGACAAGGGGAGGGCTGGGGAGGGGTTGGCGGCAGTAGGGTGGGAATCAAGGTTGACGCAAGCCGAACCGCCGCAAACCCCCCTCAATCCCCCCTTGTCAGGGGGGAAGGGCTTTCTCAGATGAAGCGTCGCCAACTTGCCGTCCAGGACAGCCAGCATGCGCGCCGCATCCATCCCCTCCCTTTTTCCACTCCCCATGACAGAACCCGCGCGACAAGGTACAGTACCCGCCCAGCCGCCGCAGTTCTGATTCCTGATTCCTGATTCCTGATACCTGATCCCTGATACCCGACTCCCGATGATCCATCCTCAACCCGATCCGGTCGCGTTTGCCCTTGGCCCGCTGGTCATGCGCTGGTATGGGTTGATGTATCTGCTGGCGTTCTTTTCCTCCTGGTGGCTGGCGCATGTGCATGTGCGGCGGCAGCCGGTGTGTACGTCGAGGCAGATCAACGAGGCGGCCTTCTATGTGTTCCTTGGCGTAGGCGTGGGCGGAAGGCTGGGCTATGTGTTGCTCTACAATCCGGCGTATTACCTGGCGCACCCCTGGGCGATTTTTGCCTTTTCGGAAGGCGGCATGAGTTTTCACGGGGGATTCTTTGGCGTCATCTTCGCCCTGATCTATGTGGTCTGGAGGCTGCGGCGGGAATGGTGGGTGGCTACGGACTTCATCGCGCCATTGATTCCTCTGGCGCTGATGTTCGGGCGCATCGGCAATTTCATCAATGGCGAACTCTGGGGGCGCGTTGCCGACCCATCGCTACCCTGGGCGATGGTGTTTCCCAAGGCCGACGCGCTGGCGCGTCATCCGGTGCAGCTTTACCACGCGGCGCTGGAAGGGCTGGCGCTCTTTGTCATTCTCTGGATTTTCGCGGGCAAGGCGCGTCCCAAGGGCGCGGTCTCCGGCGTTTTCCTCCTGGGGTATGGCTTTTTCCGCTTCATCGCCGAATTCTTTCGCGCGCCGGACAAGGGCATCTTTGCCGCGTCCTACGCAGTAGAGTGGGGAGGATGGCTTGCCGTCTTCCTGATTGTCGCCAGTCTTTTGCTGATTTGGTATGCCGACAGGACGAGGCGCTGGTTCCTTGCCATACCGGGCGCGTTCTTTCTCGGTTATGGCGTGCTGCGCGCCCTGATCGAACTGACGCGCGCCTTCAGCGGCGGCGGCGCGGTGCTGGAAGAAAACAGCATCCTGAGCATGGGACAATGCCTTTCCCTGCTGATGATGGCCTTGAGCATCGTGCCGCTGTGGACCGCCTACACCCCGAACCGCGCGGCGGCGGCGCGAGTGGAGGCGATACTCAATCCGAACTTTTCCCGGATGCAGCCCGCAAGTCCACAACCAACGCGCGACGCGACATGATGTTTTAATTCCCCTTTCCGTGTCCTTTTTTTCCTGAAATGCTGATTTATCCTGACATCGATCCTGTTGCTTTTTTCGTTGGCAAATTTCCCGTTCGCTGGTATGGCGTCATGTATCTGGCGTCCTACCTGATCGCCTGGCAGTTGGCGCGCCTGCGCGGTGGGCAAGGCTGGAACGGGGAAACGCTGGAAAGCCTGCTGTTTTCCCTGTTCGTCGGCCTGGTCGTCGGCGGACGCCTGGGACAGGTGCTGTTTTACATGCCGGGATACTATCTTGCCAATCCGCTGGAAATCCTGAGAATCTGGGAAGGCGGCATGAGTTTTCACGGCGGGCTTGTCGGCACCTTGCTCGCCGCCCTGCTCTGGGCAAAATGGCACGCCAGGAGTTGGCTGGAAGTCGGCGATTTCATCGCGCCGCTGGCGCCCGTGGGTTTGCTGCTCGGACGCATCGGCAATTTCATCAACGGCGAAATCTGGGGACGCGTGGCCGATCCGTCCCTGCCCTGGGCGATGGTTTTCCCGCACGTCGACCGCCTGCCCCGCCATCCCGCCCAGCTTTACCATGCCGCGCTGGAAGGCTTGCTGCTGTTCGTCCTCCTCTGGATCTATTCACGAAAACCGCGTCCCACAGGCGCGGTCTCCGGCGCGTTCCTGCTGGGCTACGGCGTTTTCCGCTGCATCGTTGAATTCTTCCGCGAGCCGGATGCGGGCATCTTTGGCTTTTCCTACACCATCAGCATGGGACAATGGCTCTCCCTGCCAATGATCGCCGCCGGCCTCCTGCTGCTCTGGCGCGCCAGGACAACCCGGCAGGACAAGCTTTCCTGAGAGGGACAGGCCAAAGCGGCATCCGGCGCGAAGGGCGCAATTCAAAGCGGAGCAACCCGCCCAGCCTGCACGGTTCTCGTAGGGGCGCACTGCGTGCGCCCGCGAGCCATCCCCGCCGCGTGACGGCCAACGGGCGCACGCAGTGCGCCCCTACGAGATCGTGCAGAGGGTAGTGGGTTTCCTCGCCTTTACGCCAAAAAAGGGCAGGCTTTGCCTGCCCTTTTTTGCGGACTGAACCGGCAAAAAGTAGGTTTTCACTTTTTGCCGCCAGCCCCATGCGGCCAGCCCCATTGCGCGCCGTCTCGCCAGACTCTATAATCCGCGCTCCCTGCCGGAATAGCTCAGTTGGTAGAGCACGTCATTCGTAATGATGGGGTCGTAGGTTCGAATCCTATTTCCGGCACCACGACCTTTTGTTTGAAAGCGTCAAAAAATAAACTCCCATTTTTTGCCGGTTTGTCTTGGGTTTGAAACCAGGCAAAGCCTGGCTTCAAACCGTGTAACCCCAACGAAAAACCCCTCGCAAGGTGCAAGCCCATCCGGCTGTGGGGTTGCGTTGCCTTTATTTACTCCAAAAAAGGACGAGCGAAGTAGTCCCTTTTTTGCGAACTGAACCGACACAAGGCTGAAGGCCGCAGGACAGCTGAAGGCTGGTCTAGTGAGGCCAGATGCAGCAAAAAGTCCCCGGCGCTTTTTGCCTTGTGCATTTTTGATTCATTCGGCGCAGGCATTTTTTGTTACAATGCTTCCCTGTTTTCCTAGAGGAGGGATTTTCCATGAACCGCCGTAATTTCATCCTGTTTTCCGCGTTGGCGTCCGGCATGAGTTCCATCACTCCGGTAGCCTGGGCATTGGATTTTGGCAAGATGCTGGATGCCGGCAAGGCGCTGGCCGATGCGGAGTCGGTTTCCGATGCGGATCTGAAAAACTACTTTGACCAAATGACGGCGCATGAGGACGCGCAAAACAAAGTCGCTGGCCCATCGACGCCCCACGGCAAACGCCTGGCCAAACTCACCCGCGGCCTTGCCAACTACAACGGGCTTGACCTCAATTTCAAGGTGTACCAGACGTCGGATATCAATGCCTTTGCCATGGCAAACGGCACCATCCGCCTCTACAGCGGCCTGATGGACGAGTTTACCGATGATGAAATCCGTTACGTGATCGGGCATGAAATCGGCCACGTCCAATCCGGACACACCAAGGCGCGCATTCAGACGGCAATGCGCACCAGCGCGCTGCGAACCGCCATTTCCGCCACGGATGGCAAGGCCGCCAAACTGGCGGATTCCCAACTGGGCGATCTGTTCGAGAAAGTCATCCTGGCGCAGCACTCGCAAAGCAACGAGCGGGAAGCGGATGACCGCGCCATGG
>JAITEO010000032.1 GCA_031281985.1 Zoogloeaceae bacterium
AAACGGCCAAGCTGTCGCGGGCACAGATATTGCAGCAAGCGGGTACCGCCATGCTGGCGCAGGCCAACACCTTGCCGCAGACGGTGCTCTCGTTGTTGCGATGACCTTTTTCTCACGCGCACACGAGTAAAACGCGCCTCGCCTGGATATTTCCGGCGAGGCGTTTTTCTTGCCCGCGCGTTTTGCGCGGGAATGCCATGCCGCAAGAGCCGTCGGGATTCTGCGATAATGTGGTCTTTCCTTTGCAGATGAGGCGTTTTGTCATGTTGCGCAGATTTGTGGTGTTTCTCGTTGCCGCCAGTTTTTTCGCCGTGGCAACCGGTAGTCTGGCCGCGCAACCCAAGGCCAGGGCGGAGGGCAAGAAGGCGCAGGCGGCGGAAAAGAAGCCCGCGCCCAAGGCGCTGTCCCTCGAACTCACGCATCAGTTGAGCGAGCGCAGCGCCCTGAAGCTGGCGGAACTGGTGGAGCGCTTCAACAGCGAACAGCCGGAAGCCGAGCGTATCCAGTTGTTGCGCATCGAAGCGCCGGGACGCAAGCCCGCGCTCCTGAACCTGGCGACATCGGGCGCCATGGCGAACTTCCTGGCCAACAAGGCCGCCTTCAAGCCCGTGCATCAGGTGCTGAAGGAAAACGGCGGCAATGTCGCCGGCAAGGATTTATCTGCCGATCTGCTGGCGGGAGAAAAGCGCGACCGCTTGAATGCCCTGCCGCTGGCCTTTTCCACACCGGTGCTCTTCTACAACAAACGCCTTTTCCGCCAGGCCGGGCTGGACGCGGATGCGCCGCCCAAAACCTGGCAGGAGATGCAGAACCTGGCGGGCACGCTTCGGGAGCGTGGCATTGCCTGTCCCTACACCTCCTCCTGGCCTGCGTGGGTGCATGTCGATAATCTTTCCGCCCTTTCCGGCATGCCGATTGCCGACAAGAAAGGCAAGCTCGCCTTCAATGGCCGCGTCCAGGTCAAGCATATCGCCATGCTGGCCACCTGGCACAAGGCGCGTTACTTCCAGACCTTCGGACGCGCGGGCGAGGCGGATGCGCATTTCTACAGCGGCGAATGCGCCATGCTGACTTCCGACGCCTGGGTGCACAGCCAGTTGCAGGACGCGCCCGGCGTGGAACTGGGCATCGCGCCCCTGCCGCATCACGACGACCTCTACGGCGGCCCGCAACATACGCTGGCGGCGGGCGCCGCGTTGTGGGTTGGCGCGGGTTACAAGGCAAAGGAATATCAGGTTGCCGCCCGTTTCCTCCGCTTTTTGCTCGCGCCGGACATGCAGATTGCGCTGGCGCGCGTCGGCGGCTTCTTGCCGCTCACCGAAACCGCGCGCAGCGCCATGCAGACCTCGCGTCTGATGAAGGACGAGGAACAGGCGCTGAGCGTGGCCTACGCCTCCCTGCAAGGCAAGGGCGACCTGCATCCGCTGCGCGTCTCCACGCTGGATCCGGTGCGGATCATCGTCGATGAGGAACTGGAGCAGGTCTGGGCGGGCAAGAAGCCCGCCAAGGCGGCGCTGGATACCGCCGTCAAGCGCGGCAACGCCATCCTTGCGGCCAAGCCAGCCCTGCGGCGGGTGATTCGCTAGTGCCCAGGCGCTTCCTTGGCCTCCTTGCCCTGGCGCTCGCCAGTCTGGGCGCGGCCTTGAGCGTGGGGTCGCTGGAGATTTCGCTGGCGGAATGGACACAAATCCTGCGCGGCGAGGAAACGCTGGCGGCGGACATCGTGCTGAAGCTGCGCCTGCCGCGCGCCTTTTCCGGCTTTGCCTGCGGCGCGCTGCTGGCCGTCTCCGGCGCATTGATGCAGGCCCTGCTCCGGAATCCGCTGGCCGACCCGTACATTCTCGGCGTTTCCGGCGGCGCCAGCGTGGGCGCGCTGTGCGCCATCCTGCTGGGGCTGGGCGGACTGCTGCTGGATGCCTTCGCCTTTGGCGGCGCGCTGGCCGCCCTGTTGCTGGTCTTTGGACTGGCGCACGGCGACGGAAGCTGGACGCAGACCCGCCTGCTCTTGACCGGCGTCATGGTTGCCGCTGGCTGCGGCGCGCTGGTGATGCTGCTCATGAGCGTCGCGCCGGACGCCCGTCTGCGCGGCATGTTGTTCTGGCTGATGGGCGATCTCGCGCAAACGATGAATCCCTGGCCGCTCCTCGGCCTTCTCGGGCTGCTTCTCCTTGCCATCCTGCCCTTTGCCCGTGAAATCACGCTCCTGGGGCAGGGCATGGAAAGCGCCCAGGCGCTGGGCGTGGATGTGCGTCGTCTGCGCCGTCTCGTCTATTTCCTGGCGGCGCTGGCAACCGCCATTGCCGTCACCAGCGCCGGCGCCATCGGCTTCGTCGGTCTTGTCGTGCCGCATCTGACGCGCCGCGTCACCGGCAATGATCAGCGCCTGCTCCTGCCCGCCGCGGCGCTTCTGGGCGGCGCCTTGCTGGTTGCCGCCGATACGCTGGCGCTCACCCTGATCGCGCCGGAACAGTTGCCGGTCGGCGTCCTGACGGCGCTTCTGGGCGTTCCCGCGTTCCTCTTTTTGCTCTCGCGCCGCGACACGCCATGACGAACCGCCACGCCGCGCCGCTTTTGAGCGTACATCGGCTTACGCTTCGCATTGGCGGCCATCTGGTTTGCCGCGATCTGGAAATGCGGCTTTTCCCCGGCGATTCGCTCGTCATCCTTGGGCGCAACGGCGCGGGCAAATCCACTCTGCTTGCCGCGCTGGCCGGATTGCGCGCGCCGGAGGAAGGCGAAATCCTGCTTGCCGGAAAAGGCTATGCCGAACATGGCGCGCGCGCGGCGGCGCG
>JAITEO010000045.1 GCA_031281985.1 Zoogloeaceae bacterium
CGCGCATCGGAAGAGGCGGTGATGTCGAGAAAGGCAAGCTCATCCGCGCCCTGTTCGTCATAGCGGCGAGCGATCTCCACCGGGTCGCCGGCATCGCGCAGGTCGACGAAATTGGTGCCCTTGACGACGCGCCCGGCGGTAACGTCAAGGCAGGGAATGATGCGTTTGGCAAGCATTTTCTAGGCGGCGCTCTGCCCCAATTCGTCCGCCAATGCCTGCGCGCGTTTGAAATTCAGCGAGCCGTCATAGATGGCGCGTCCGGCGATGGCGGCCATGACGCCTTCGCTTTCCGCCGCGCAGAGCGCGCGCACGTCGTCGAGCGAGGAAAGGCCGCCGGAAGCGATGACGGGGATGGTGAGCGATTGCGCCAGGTGTACGCTGGCCTCCACGTTGATGCCGGTGAGCATTCCGTCGCGTCCGATGTCGGTGTAGATGATGGCTTCCACGCCGTAGTCCTCGTATTTCTTGGCCAGATCGATGACCTCATGTCCGGTGAGTTTCGACCAGCCTTCGGTCGCCACCTTGCCGTCCCTGGCGTCCAGCCCGACGATGATGTGACCGGGAAAGGCCACACAGGCGTCGCGCAAAAAGCCGGGGTTCTTCACCGCGGCCGTGCCGATGATGACATAGGCGAGTCCCGCGTCCAGGCCGCGTTCTATGGTATCCAGATCGCGGATGCCGCCGCCCAGTTGCACGGGGATGGCGTCGCCCACTTCTTCCAGGATGGCGAGGATGGCGCTGCGGTTTTTCGGCGCGCCGGCGAACGCGCCGTCGAGATCGACCAGATGCAGGCGGCGCGCGCCCTGTTCCAGCCAGTGCCGCGCCTGTTCGGCGGGGGATTCGGAAAAGACCGTGACCTGTTCCATCAGGCCCTGTTTCAAACGGACACAGTGCCCGTTCTTGAGATCAATGGCGGGAATGAGCAGCATGATCGAAATGCGGGAAAGATAGGGAGTGAATGGCTAGGGTTGCCAGGAAAGGAAATTCTTTAAAAGTCTGAGGCCGTCTCTGGCGCTTTTTTCCGGATGAAATTGCACGGCGAAGATATTAGCCCGACCCACCGCGCAGGTAAAGGGCAACCCATATTCGCAACGTCCGGTGGTGAGCGCCGCATCCCCCGGAAAGACGCAATAGCTATGCACGAAATAAAAGCGCGCGCCATCCTCGATGCCTGCCCAGAGCGGATGCGGGCCTTGTTGCCACACCTGGTTCCAGCCCATGTGCGGCACTTTCAGTTTTTCCTGCCGGGCATCGAGGAGCGGCGCGGGGAAACGGCGCGTCTGACCGGCAAAAACCCCCAGCCCCTTGGCGTTTCCCTCTTCGCTTTCCTCAAAGAGCATTTGCAGGCCGATGCAGATGCCCAGAAAGGGTTTCGTGGCGGCAGCCTGCAATACCGCGGGTTTCAACTGGCGGCGTTCGAGTTCGGCCATGCAATCCGGCATGGCGCCCTGTCCGGGGAATACCACGCGCTCGGCGGCGGCGACCGCCGCCGGGTCGGAGGTGATATGCGTCTCCTTTTCCGGCGCGACCTTGCGCAGGGCCTGGAGCACCGAGCGCAGATTGCCCATGCCGTAGTCGATGACGGCAATCGTCATTACAGGATGCCCTTGGTCGACGGCACCAGCCCCGCCATGCGCGCGTCCGGCGTCACCGCCATGCGCAGCGCCCGGCCAAACGCCTTGAAGATGGTCTCCGCCTGATGGTGGGCGTTTTCGCCCTTGAGGTTGTCGATGTGCAGGGTGATGCCCGCGTGATTCACCAGCCCCTGGAAGAACTCGCGCACCAGTTCCACGTCGAAGAGGCCGATGGTGTCGCGGCTGAATTCCACGTTCATGAAGAGGCCAGGACGCCCGGAAAGATCGAGCGCCACACGGGAAAGCGCCTCATCGAGCGGCACATACGCCAGCCCATAGCGCATCAGACCTTTTCGCTCGCCCCAGGTTTTGGCAAGCGCCTGTCCCAGGGTGATGCCGATGTCCTCGACCGTGTGATGGTCATCGACCTGCAAGTCGCCCTTGGCCTCGATTTCCAGATCGAGCAGCCCATGCCGGGCGATCTGATCGAGCATGTGCTCGAGAAAGGGAACCCCGGTCAAGAGCCGGCACTGCCCGGAACCGTCCAGATTGAGACGCACGGTAATCCGGGTTTCCAGGGTATTGCGGGAAATTTCGGCTTGTCGCATGGCGGATGAACAACCTGAATGGAAAGGAGCGCATCATACCATTCGGAGGACGGAAGACAGACCTTCGTGCGGACAGACGAGACAGCCGGAATCCGGCCTGGTGCATTTTCTTTTACGCGTTGAAACATTTATCTACAACGATTGCGGCCTTGTGCTCATACACTGCGTTCCCTGTTCTTTTTCGCGGGATTTGTCCATCATGTTGCAGCGTCTCAAATTCTGGTTTGTCGTGCCCAGCTTGCTGTTGCTGGCGCTTTGGGGAATTTCTGTCTTGCCGGGGTTGCTGGTCGATAAGACGCCCGGTTTCTGGGAGTGGCGGCGGACGCTGGTGGTGGGGAGCGGCATTTTCGCCTTTGCCTGGATGAGCGGCGCCATGTTGCTCTGTCTGCGTCTTCCCTGGCTGGAATCCCGGCTGGGCGGGCTGGACAAGCTCTATCGCCTGCACAAGTGGCTGGGCATCGGCGCGGGGATCCTGGTATTCACGCACTGGATGGCGGAACTGCTGCCCAAAAGCATGGTGCGTTCCGGCTGGCTGGCGGCGCCGGTGCGGCATGGCGGCGGCAAAGGCGACAAGAGTTTCTGGGTGGAACTTGCGCAGGGCGCGGGCGAATGGATTGCCTATCTCATGCTGGCGCTGGTCATCCTTGCCCTGATCAAACGCTTTGCCTATGGACGTTTTCGCTTTACGCACCGGCTCATGAGCCTGGTTTTCCTGGTCGGCGTCTATCACGCGCTGCTGATGCTGCCGCGTGAACTGTGGTCGCAGCCCATCGGCTGGCTGGTCGCCCTGTTCGCCCTGATCGGCGGCGCGGCGGCAGTGCATGCGCTTGCCGGGCGCATCGGGCAACGACAGCGTTATCCGGCAAGAATCGAGAATTGGCGGCAGAGGGAAGACGGCGTGCTGGAAATCGAATGCCACGCGGCGGCGGTCTGGCCGGGGCATCGTGCCGGTCAATTCCTGCTGGCGACCTTCGATGAACGCGAGGGCGCGCACCCCTTCACCATCGCCACCGACTGGAACGACGCATCAAAAGGGCTGACGCTGGCGATCAAGCCGCTGGGCGATTACACCCGCGCCTTGCCCGCCGCGCTGACGGCAGGCCAGAATGTCTGGCTCGAAGGCCCCTATGGCGCGTTTACCTTTGATGCGGACGCGGCAAAAGCCGCGCCGCAAATCTGGGTTGCGGGCGGCATTGGCGTCACACCCTTTCTCGCGCGCCTGGAGGCGCTGGCAAAAACAGGGAACGGCAAGGCAAATCCCACCACACCCGTGGAGGTACTACGCCTGGAGGCACTGGCGAAAACAGGGAACGGCAAGGCAGACATCGATTTTTTCTACAGCATCCCGGACGCCCGCCATCTCCCGGCGCAACTCACGAGTCTATGCCAGGCGGCGGGCGTGCGTCTTCATTGCCGCCACACGCAAAGCGAAGGCCAGCAACCCGCAAGCGCCATCATCGAGCGC
>JAITEO010000085.1 GCA_031281985.1 Zoogloeaceae bacterium
CGGGCGGCAGGTTGCCGCCCCTACCCGAACCCACGGAGCCGCACCCACAGAATACCGACCCCAGACCACAAAGCGAGCGCAGCGCACCCTCTGTCCTCTGTCTTCTGTCCCCAGTCTTCCAATCTGTGTCAATATGGCACCCTTTCTTCTTTCGGATTCGTCATGAGCGTTCCTTCTCTTTCCGCCT
Source organism: Zoogloeaceae bacterium (assembly GCA_031281985.1). GTDB lineage: Bacteria > Pseudomonadota > Gammaproteobacteria > Burkholderiales > Rhodocyclaceae > Azovibrio. The sequence continues at coordinate 188 of JAITEO010000085.1, forward strand.
TGCAGGGGGTCGTCGAGCAGACGGCGCAAATCATTCTCGGCAAGCGCCGGGAGACCCAACTGGCCTTGACCTGTCTCTTGGCGCGCGGGCATCTGTTGATTGAAGACCTGCCGGGGCTGGGCAAGACCACGTTGGCGCAGACGCTGGCGCAGCTTCTGGGCTTGGGCTTTACCCGCGTGCAGTTTACGAGTGATCTGTTGCCTGCGGATATTCTGGGGCTTTCCCTCTATGTGCGGGAAAGCGGCAATTTCCGCTTCATGCCCGGCCCGATTTTTACCCAGATGCTGCTCGCAGACGAAATCAACCGCGCCACGCCCAAGACACAGAGCGCACTCCTGGAGGCGATGGAAGAACGCCAGGTGACGAGCGACGGCGAGACGCGCGCCCTGCCGCAGCCCTTCTTCGTCATCGCCACCCAGAACCCGGCGCACCAGATCGGCACCTTTCCCCTGCCGGAATCGCAGCTCGACCGCTTCTTGCTGCGCCTGTCGCTTGGCTACCCGGATACCGCCTCGGAACGCGCACTACTCGCAAAAGGCGACACGCGCCAGCGCATCGCGCACCTGACGCCGCTCCTGTCGCCCGCCGACTTGCAGGCGCATCAGGCGGCCTCTGAACAGACCTTCGTCGCGCCCGCCCTGCTGGATTACGTGCAGGCGCTGCTTGCCGCTTCGCGGGCGAACGCGCGCTTCTTCCACGGCCTTTCGCCGCGCGCCGGATTGTTCCTGCTGGCGGCGGCGCGCGCCTGGGCATACCTGGACGGACGCAAGGCTGTCCTGCCGGACGACATCCAGACCCTCCTGCCGGGCATCGCCTGCCACCGGCTGCGCGCGCGCCAGGACGACGCGAGCGCCAGCCTCGAAGACATCGAGGATCTGCTGCACAGCACGCCCATTCCCTGAACCCATGATGCCCCTGCCGGATTTTCTTTCCCGCCGCCTCATCCGCAAACGCGCTCCAGAGGCCGGGACGATTTGCCTGCAACGGCGGCGCATCTATATCCTGCCCACCGGCACGGGGATCCTGTACGCGGCCACCCTGCTCGCCATGCTCATCGGCGCCATCAACTATGACCTGGGGCTGGGACACGCGCTGGTCTTCCTGCTCGCCAGCCTGGCGCTGGTCAGCATGGTGCATTGTCACAAGAACCTGCTGGGACTGAACCTACGCGCGCTGGAAAATCCGCCGGTATATGCGGGGGAAACCGCGCAGTTCCACCTCTTGATCGCGGCGCCGGAGGCGCGTCCGGCGCTGGAATGGCAAATCGAAAAAACGCCCGGCTGCCCGCAGAATCCGCCGCAACTCCTGCATTTGCTGGAAAAAACGGAAACGCATCTCTATCTGGGCATGGAGGCGCAACGCCGCGGCTGGCTCGTATTGCCGCGTCTCATCGTGCAGAGCCGCTATCCGCTGGGCTTGTTCTGCGCCTGGAGCTACCCCTGGCCGCAGGCGCGTTGCCTGGTGTATCCGCGCCCAATCTTCGCGCCGCTGCCGCCAAGCCAGCCCATCGGCAAAAGCGGCGCAGGGAAAAGCCAGGAAGGCGACGAGGATTTTGCCGGTCTGCGCGAACGCCAGCCTGCCGATTCGCCGCGCCATATCGCCTGGAAAGCCGCCGCCCGCGACGGCGGCGAAAAGCCGCTGCTCATCAAACTGTTTTCCGGCGGCGCACAGGCCGAACTGTGGCTGGACTGGGCGCGGCTGGAGACAGATGCGGAAACGCGCATCTCCCTCTTGGCCGGCTGGGTCATCCGCGCCGAAGAAGCCGGCTGCACCTATGGACTCAAACTGCCGGACACCCAGTTCACCCCGGCGCGCGGCGCGTCCCACAAACACCGCTGCCTGAAGGCGCTGGCGCTGTGCGCGCCCACACCGGGAGCGACAAGATGAAATACAGATTGCGCTTCTGGCGGAAAAAGGAAGCCGCCGCATCCCCTTACCTCGCGCATATCCACCTGCCCTGGCTGGGCGCGGCGGTGCTGACCACGACCCTGCCGCACATCTATCATCTGCCGGTCTGGCTGGCGGCTTTTGTCGTACTCCTGCTCCTCTACAGCGCCGTGCAATGGCGGCGCGGCTACCGCGTCACGCCCGCCTGGATTCGGGTATCGCTGGTGCTGCTCGCCTGCGTGGGCATCGCCTTCCAATATGGGTTCAATCCGGGACGCGATTCCGGCGTCGCCATGCTGGCGGTGTTATCCAGCATGAAGCTCATGGAACTCAAAAGCCGCCGCGACAGCGTGGTGCTGCTCATGCTCTGCCACTTCCTGCTGCTGACCCATTACTTCTACAGCCAGAACCTGCTGACCGGCCTCTGGCTCATTTTCAGCACCCTGATGGTCACGGCAACGCTGCTGCATATCCACACGGACGCGCGCGTCTCCATCCGCCCCCTGCTCACCTTTTCCGCGCGCCTGATCTGCCAGGCGCTGCCCTTCATGCTGGCGCTCTACCTGCTTTTTCCGCGCGTCAGCGGCCCCCTGTGGGGAATGCCGCAGGACGCCTACGGCGCGCGCACGGGACTGGGCAACAGCATGAGTCCCGGCAGCATTTCCCGGCTCTATAACGACGACGCCATCGCCTTTCGCGCGCAGTTCATCGACGCCGCGCCGCCGCCGCGCCGCCAGCTTTACTGGCGCGGGCCGGTCTTCAATCACTACGATGGACGCGTCTGGCGTAACGGCGATTCTTCCGCGCGAGCGCCTTCGCTTGAAAAACGCGGACAACCCCTGCGCTATGTCATGACGCTGGAAGCGCATCAGCGCAACTGGCTGCTGCCGCTGGAAATGACCGAGCAGGCCATCGGCCTGGAAAGCCGCATGAGCGCCAGCGGTGTGCTGTGGAGCACACAGCCCATCCTCTCCCGCACCCGCGTGGAAATGCGCTCCTACCTGGAGTACCGCCTGGAAACCGATCTTTCCCCGAACCGGAGAAACAACAACCTGCAACTGCCGGAAAACTACAATCCACGCACATTGGCGCTGGCCGCAAGCTGGCGCGCAGAGACGGAAGATCCCCGGCAGCTGGCGGCGCGCGCCCTCGATTATTTCCAGCGGGAGAATTTTTTCTACACCCTGGATCCGCCGCTTTCCGGCGCGAACGCCGTGGATGATTTCCTGTTCGACACCCGCCTGGGCTTTTGCGAACACTATGCCGCCGCCTTCGTCACCCTGATGCGCGCCGCGGGCGTGCCCGCGCGGGTGGTGACGGGGTATCTGGGCGGCGAACTCAATCCGGTCGATGGCTTTCTCGTCGTGCGCCAATCCGCCGCCCACGCCTGGGCGGAAATCTGGGTGGCGGACGCAGGCTGGCTGCGCATCGACCCGACCGCCGCCATCCCGGAAGATCGCATTGCGCCCGATGTCCGCGCCGCGCGCCAGATCACCGCGCCCGAATTCGCCGGCCAGGCCGCGGACTGGCTGCAACGGGCGCGTTACCGCTGGGAGGCGCTCAACAATCGCTGGAACCAATGGGTGCTGGGCTACACGCCGGAACGCCAGCGCGAAATACTCGCCGCGCTGGGACTTTCCGACCCCAGCCTGCGCAACATCCTGTTTACGCTGATTGCCGTCCTGGGCGTCCTGACCCTGGCCTTCGTCTTCTGGCTGCTCTACCCGCGCCACCCCAAACCCACCGACCCCGCCCTGCGCGTCTGGCAAAAAGCGCTCGCCTGGTTGCGCAAGAACGGCGTCGCAACGCCCCCATGGGAAACGCCACTGGCATTGGCACGACGCCTAAACGCCACCCACCCCGCCCTTTTGAACCTCGCACAACTCATCTGCGCCGCCCGCTACGAAGGCCAGACGCCCAGAAGCGCAAACCTGCGCGAGGCGCTGGATGCCGTCAGGCGGAAGACGAAGGACAGATGACAGAGGACAGAAAAGCAAGCGGCGCTACGCGCCGGAGAATGACGAGGCCGGAGGTAAATTGGGGTGCAAGGAAAAGTGGAGGATGCCATGTAGATAACTCATCCCAGACGAAGCGCGGTCAAACTCCCTCCCCTGACAAGGGGAGGGCTGGGGAGGGGTTTGCAGACGTGGGGCAGGAGACATGCTGCATGGCGCGCCGGTAAAAAATCTGTCTCCTGTGCCGTCTGAACCGCCGCAACCCCCCTCAGTCCCCCCTTGTCAGGGGGGAAGACAACCATCCTGTCATCCTGTCGAATTTCTTCTATCCCTCCTTGCCAGGAGAAAAGACAATTTTGACAGGATGAACAGGATGGACAGGATGACTCTCTGTTTCCCCTTTTGCCAGGAGAGTGCGATTAAAAATGGAGGAAGCAAACGAAGCCGCCGCCGCTTGCCGTCCCCTCTCCCCCAATCCTTTGGGGGAGAGGGTGCCCGTCAGGG
>JAITEO010000137.1 GCA_031281985.1 Zoogloeaceae bacterium
CTCCATCTGGACGGTAGCGTTTACCGCTGGCGGGTGCGGTCGCGTTCCGCCTATTCCCAGGCCAACGGCTGGAGCGGCCTTTTTCTCGCGGTCGAGGATGCCGCGCATCCGAAAGGTTCTGTCCTGGTCGTGTCGCTCGGCGTGGCGCATCCTTCCAACTGGCTCAAGCGGTCTTCCCGCGCAATCACGCCCGCCGAGGTATCCGGATGGGTGCGGCGAGCGTTGTCATTGGGTTGGCGGCCGCGGGCGCCGGGGGCGCAATTCTTCCTGTCGAGCGCCGATCCAGACGTCCGGGAGGCAGCCGAGGACTTCCAGCGGTGAAATCCGCCAACTTTTGCGTGACGACACGATCCACGCCCCGCCGATGACCCAAATGGCCTTGAACGAAGAAAAGCCGACCGCGCCGGGCAGCGCGAAGAGAATGCCGGTCTTCTAAAGCGAAACAAGACAAGGCAAGAGAACCGCCATGCGGCAAGGCGCTGCTATCGCGCCGCCTGAATCAGTTCGATGGCGTAGCCGTCCGGGTCTTCGATGAAGGCGATGATGATGTTGGCGTCGAAGGTCATGGGGGCGGCGTCGTAGAGGATCTTGCCGCCTTTGGCGCGGATGGCGGCGCAGGTCTTCTTGGCGTCTTCCACTTCGAGGGCGATATGGCCGAAGGCCGTGCCGTGCTCGTAGTGCGCCTTGCCCCAGTTGTAGGTCAATTCGATGGCCGCGCCCTCGGATTCCGGGCCATAGCCGACGAAGGCCAGGGTGAAGCGGCCATCGGGATAATCCTGGCGGCGCAGGAGCTGCATGCCGAGGACTTCGGTGTAGAAGGCGATGGAACGATCCAGGTCGCCTACGCGGATCATGGTATGCAGAATGCGCATGGGGTTTTCCTCGAAAATGGGTTCACGTCAGTTGGGGAAGCTGGCGCGCCAGACGGCGGATGGCCTGTCTTGCGGCGCGCCAATCGGGATAAAGCTGGTGCACGATAGCCCAGAAACGCGGACTGTGGTTCATTTCGCGCAGATGGGCGATCTCATGCGCCACCACGTAATCGATGAGCTGGGGGTCGAACTGCATCAGCCGCCAGGAAAGACGAATCTCGCCCTTGGCGTTGCAGCTTCCCCAGCGGCTTTTGGCGGAAGAAAGGCGGAGCGGCGGCGTGGGAACGCCCAGGCATCCAGCATAATGGGCAAGGCGCGCAAGGAACAAGGGACGCGCCCGTGCCTTGCACCAGCGGACGAAAGCAGCGCCCAGATCGGCCTCCCCCGCGCGCGCAGCCAGTTCCAGTTGTCCATCCTGGCAGCGGCTGACGCGCCCGGCAGCGCGGCGCAAGATGTGCGGCTGCCCCAGCCACAGGCAGACCGTGCCCGCCTCCAGCAAGACCGCATGGGCGCGCCAGAGCGTGAGTTTTTCGCGTATCCACTCGCCTTGCTGGCGCAGCAGGTTTTCGATGTGGGCAAGACCGACGGACAACGGCGCGCCCACGCGTAGTCCCTGCCGATCGACGGAAAACCCGATGCTGCGGCGCGCGCTGCGCACGAGGCGATAGGCCACGACTTCGCCCTGAAGCTCGATGTGCCGCTGCTCGGCCAGCGCGCGCGGCGCGGGACGCGCAAAGGATTCAAAGGGAAGCGCCATTTTTCCTCTGATACCTGATCCCTGCCCCCTAAAAGCGCACGCCGCGCGCGTGGTCGTTGATGCGGTTCTGGCTGCCGGCAACGTCGATGGCGGAGGCATCGTCTGTGAGCTGGCAGATGAAGTGTTCATCCAACACGCCGGGGTCGCGCACGCCGCGCGGCGCGTTGCTGTTGGTAAAGGTCTTGACGCTGACGGAAATTTCCGCAAACCCGCTGCGCTTGATGGAACTGCCCGTGATGCGCGCGTAGCGATAGGCCATGTGCGGCTTGTACAGTTCGACGCACTGTTCTGCCAAGTCGTTCTGCGTTGGCGCTTGCCGCGCGCGCTCGGCGCGGTTTCTCTCGATTACCCGGTCCAATTCCTGCACCCGCCCTTCCGCAGCATCGGCCGCGCGCTGCGCTTCCCTGCCACTCGCTTGCACACGGCATTCTTCGGGCGTCTTGCAGTCCGGCCCCGTTTTTACCGGTGGCACATAGTCCTGCCCGCCGGAAACCACCTTCCCGGTTGCGCGGCCTTCGCAGGGCGTGTCCTGATAGACCGACTTGCCGTCAAGCGTGCATTTGTAGGTTTCCGCCGCGACGCTCGTGGGCAGCACTGCCGCGCAGGACAAGGCAAGCGCCAATATCCATCTGTATTTCCTGAACAGGGGTTTTCTGCCTCGTTTCATTTTTGCTCCTTTTTCCGTAACTGGACTTTGGAGACGAATCATGTTTCGTTTATATCTATTTTGCAATACCCTTAACGCAAAGTTCATTCCACATATAGGCGAATTCCTCTGCGTTGAATCCGCTGTCGCGCTCGAAGATGACTTTGTCCTTGTCCGCAGCGATGAACCGCTGAAAGCCCGTGAATCCGCCGAATGAATTCTTGGAATTCACTTCTCCGCAAAATCCCTGTTGGTTCCTGAATTCCGCGCTATCCGCGTCCTTCAGATGCGGCAGGACAAATTCTCTCGCCATGCGGTTCATCTTGATTTCCAGCATCGCCGGATCATCGCGCGCGGGTTCCCGTTCCGGCGAGCAGGCGGACAGGACAATGCCAATCGCAAGCAGGCACAATAATTTGTTCATCATGTCCTTCCTTTTCATTATTTTATGCCGACAGTGGTGTCGCCAGCAGCAATCGTCTGCCGACCCTCGCGGATGAACTGGTCACAACCCCAATCGCGCGAACAAAAAAAGGCGAGGGTTGACAGAAGTGCCAGGCACCATAATCCGACGCGGCCCGTCACCAAGCCCAAAATCGCCATGCCGACGGAGTATAACAAAGAAATTAAAAGCCAGCCGGAAGAAAGGATGAGTGTGAAGACAGCCCAACCCACACGAGCGTCTTGTGGTTCCATATTACAGGCTAGATTCATTTTTTGCTCCTTTGTTAAAATCTTGCGTTGTGGCGGCAGGGTAGCGGTGTGGCGCGATGCGGCGCA
>JAITEO010000164.1 GCA_031281985.1 Zoogloeaceae bacterium
AAAACAATTTTGACAGGATGAACAGGATGGACAGGATGACCCCTCAATCCCCCCCCCTTGTCATGAAGTGCGGGTATCAGAGCCGGATCGTCGTGCCGAAGGACTGTTGGTAGCGCGCGCAAATTTCTGCGCGGGTAGGGTGGTGGTTTTGTGCGCCCTGGTTTTCGATTTTGAGCGCGCCCATGAGCGAGGCGAGGCGGCCGGTTTCTTCCCAATCCAGGTGGTTCAGGATGCCGTACAGGATGCCGGCGCGGTAGGCGTCGCCGCAGCCGGTGGGGTCGATGAGCGCGTTGGCCTTGGCGCAGGGGATTTCCAGCGTTCGTCCGGGAAGATGGATGCGCGAGCCTTGCGCGCCGCTGGTGACGATCAGGGCGCGCACTTGCTGGGCGAGGGCTTCGATGCTTTTTCCGCTGCGCTCGACGGTCAATTGGGCTTCATAGTCGTTGAAACAGGCGTAGTCCGCCAGCGCGAGAAATTGCAACAGTTCTTCCCCACTGAACAGCGGCAGACCCTGGCCGGGATCGAAAATGAAGGGAATGTGGAGCGCCGCGAAATCCTGCGCGTGCTGCAACATGCCGGCGCGGCCATCCGGGCCGACCAGTCCCAACAGGATGTTCTCGGCATGCTCCACCCGGTTTTGCTGTGAACAGTTCATCGCGCCGGGATGGAAGGCGGTAATCTGGTTGTCGTCGAGATCGGTGGTGATGAAGGCTTGCGCCGTGAAGGTTCCGGGCACTTGCCGGACATGCGTGAGCGCCAGGCCGCACGCTTCCAGATGTTGACGGTAAGGGGCGAAATCGTCGCCCACGGTGGCCATGATCAGCGGCTCGCCGCCCAGCAGTTTCAGGTTGTAGGCGATATTGCCCGCGCAGCCGCCGAATTCGCGGCGCAACTCCGGCACCAGGAAGGAAACATTGAGGATGTGAATCTGTTCCGGCAGGATGTGCTGCTTGAAGCGATCCGGAAAAACCATGATGTTGTCGTAGGCAAGGGAACCGCAGATGAGGGCGTGGGACATGGCATCACTCAGAAATAGAAAAGATAAAGACGGTAGCCCGTGGGGTTGAGATCGCCCGCGTCCAGGTCCAGCGTGACCTGGGTTTCGCCCGGCGCGAAGGCGGCAGAGGCGGCGGCGGCGGGCAGGTACTCGGCGGGCGCGAAAACGCGGCGCGTCAAGATGTTGTCATAGCTGTCGGTCAGGGAGATTTCCAGTTGCGGCCAGGCTTGCGGATAGCGGGACTGGTTTCTCAGGGTGGCGTTGAGCCGAAAATGTCCGGGGCGTGTCCGGGACAAAAGCTCGGAAGCGTCGATGGAAAGCCATTCGACCTCCTGGGCAAGCGGCATGTTGATGTTGAAGGCGGAAAAGAGGCGCAGGGCAACGGGCGCCTGACGCCCCAATTCCCCTCGATAGTGATGGACCACCTGGAAAAACAGCAACAAGGCAAGCAACAGGGAAATCAGCACGAAAGGCCACAGCGGATAGGCGGCTTCGGCGGCGACATCCGGTGGCGGCGCGACGGCCCAGCGGGAAGCGCTGGCGTGCCTGCTGGCGGTTGTTTCCAGTTCGTCGTCGTCCTCATCCTCCAATATCGGCGGCACGTCCTGCGCGTCTTCCGCCGCCAGCAGCGCGTCGATGGGGTCTGGAAAGCGGGGAGAGGAAGAAGACAGGGAAGAGGACAGCAGCTCATCGATTGCCCCCGGCGCTGTCGGCGGGTGGAGGGGGGAAGCGGGTGGCGGCGTCCTGGGCGCGGCGGGCGCGGGCGGCCAGTCCGCCATCTCTTCCTTGTCTGCGCCGATTTCTTCCGGGAACAGCGTTTCCAGAAACAGGGTATCCGCATCCTCGAGCGGCGTTTCGCGGACGGCGGGAGGAGAAGAAGGGGGAGAAGAAGGCGGCGGCGGCACGGGCGCGGTCTCCGGCTTGTGGTCGTTTTCTTCATGCTCCAGGAAGCCCATGGCGTTGAACGCCCTGCGGCACGCGCCGCAGCGCACCTTGCCGTCGCGCGCGAGCAACTGTTCGCGGGTGACGCGAAAGGCGGTGCGGCAGTGCGGGCAACGGGTCAGCATGCGGGCTTCCTCCCGGAAAGCAGCGCCCAGCCTTCCCGTGTGCCGGTCACGGCAAGGGGAATCCAGTGCGCGTAGCGTTCGGCCAGTTCCGCCGCCTGTTCCAGCAGGATGCCGGAAAGTGCGAGGCTGCCGCCAGGGCGGACGTGGGCGCAGAGGGCAGGGGCCAGCATACGTAATGGATTGGCGAGGATATTGGCAAGAACCAGATCATACTGGCCGGCAAGCGGTGTAGACAAGCCGCGAAAGTCGATGGCGACGGCGTTTTTTTCCGCGTTGCGCGCGGCGGCGGCGATGGCGTTGGGGTCGATGTCCACGCCCGTGACCGGTGTTGCGCCCAGGCGCGCGGCGGCAATTGCCAGGATGCCGGAGCCGCAGCCGTAATCCAGCACGCTTTTTCTTTCGGGATGCGCGCGCTCCAGCCATTCCAGGCACAGGCGCGTGGTGGGATGCGCGCCGGTGCCAAAGGCCATGCCGGGATCGATGCGCAAGTTGAGCGCGTCCGCATCCGGGCTTTCATGCCAGGAGGGCACGATCCACAGGCGCTCCGAAATCTGGATGGGCGCAAACTGCGCCTGGGTGCGCGCCACCCAGTTTTCTTCTTCTACTTCGTCTTGCGTGAAAGCGGGCGCGGCGGGCAGACGCAGGGTGCGCGCGGCGGCTTCGATGAGGCGGTCAACCGGCGCGTTTTCTGCAAACAAGGCGACGATGCGCACATGTTCCCAGAGGATCGCCGCATTTTCCTCGCCGGGTTCGTCGAATTGCGGTTTTTCTTCCGGCGTTCCCGCGTCGGCGTCTTCCATGCTGGCAGACAGCGCCCCGGCTTCCAGCAGCGCGTCGCAGAAGGCTTCGGCGGACGCGGCGTCGGCGAGGAAGGCGGCGCGGATCCAGGCCATGTCGCCTACTTCTTGACTTCGCCCTGGGCGGCCAGTTTTTGTTCCAGATAATGAATGCTGGCGCCGCCCTTGACGAACAGGGCGTCCAGCATCAATTCCTGATGCAGCGGGATGTTGGTCTTGATGCCTTCCACGCCCATTTCGGAGAGCGCGATCCGCATCCGGCGTATCGCCTGTTCGCGGGTGTCGCCGTAGGCAATGACCTTGGCGACCATGGAATCATAGTACGGCGGCACCACATAGCCCTGGTAGATATGCGAATCCACGCGGATGCCGGGGCCGCCGGGCGGGTGATACACGCTGATCTTGCCGGGAAATGGCGTGAACGTGCGCGGATCTTCGGCGTTGATACGGCATTCGATGGCGTGACCGCGAAACTGGATGTCCCGTTGCCTGAGACCCAGCTTTTCCCCGGCGGCGACGCGAATCTGCGCCTGCACGATGTCGATGCCGGTAATCGCTTCCGTGACCGGGTGTTCCACCTGCACGCGGGTGTTCATTTCGATGAAATAGAACTCGCCCCCTTCGTAGAGGAACTCGAAGGTTCCCGCGCCGCGATAGCCGATTTTGCGGCAGGCTTCGGCGCAGCGTTCGCCGATGCGAGCGATGTGCCGGGCGGGAATCAGCGGCGCGGGCGCTTCCTCGATGATCTTCTGGTGGCGGCGCTGCATGGAGCAATCGCGCTCGCCCAGATACACCGCGTTGCCATGCTGGTCGGCCAGAATCTGGATTTCGACGTGCCGGGGATTTTCCAGGTACTTTTCCATGTAGACCGTGGGATTGCCGAAAGCCGACTGCGCTTCGGCGCGCGTCATGGCAACGGCATTCAAGAGCGCCGCTTCGGTGTGCACCACGCGCATCCCGCGTCCGCCGCCGCCGCCGGAAGCCTTGATGATGATAGGGTAGCCGATGCTCTTGGCGATGCGCCCGATTTCCGCGGGGTCGTCGTTGAGCGCGCCATCGGAGCCGGGAACGCAGGGGACGTCGGCGGCGCGCATGGCTTCCTTGGCGGAAACCTTGTCGCCCATGTAGCGGATGGTTTCCGCCTTGGGGCCGATGAAGACGAAGCCGGAGGATTCCACGCGCTCGGCGAAATCGGCGTTTTCCGAAAGAAAGCCGTAGCCGGGGTGAATCGCTTGGGAGTCGGTGACTTCCGCCGCCGAAATGATGGCTGGGACGTTGAGATAGCTTTGCGCCGAAGGCGGAGGGCCGATGCAGACGGATTCGTCGGCGAGCTTCACGTACTTGGCGTCGCGGTCGGCTTCCGAGTGCACCACCACGGTCTTGACGCCCAGTTCCCGGCAGGCGCGCTGTATGCGGAGCGCAATCTCGCCCCGGTTGGCGATGAGGATTTTTTCGAACATGTCGGCCGCCCGTCAACCGATGATGAACAGGGGTTCGCCGAATTCCACCGGCTGACCGTTGTCTACCAGGATGGCCTTGACGACGCCGGCAACGTCCGCCTCGATTTCGTTCAAAAGTTTCATCGCCTCGATGATGCACAGCGTGTCACCCTGCTTGACCGCTTGCCCCACCTCGACAAAGGCGTTCGCGCCGGGCGAGGGCGAGCGGTAGAAGGTGCCGACCATCGGCGATTTCACCGCGTGTCCTTCGGGCACGTCTTCCTTGGCGTCGTTCGCTTCGGCGCTGGAAGCGCCGCCCGTCATCGCCGCGGGCAGAGCGGCGGGGAGAGGATAGGGCATGGACAGCGCCGCGCCCGCCGGGGCGAACTTGGCAATCCGCACCTTTTCTTCGCCTTCGGTGACTTCCAGCTCGGAAATACCGGATTCCTGCACCAGATCGATGAGTTTCTTGAGTTTGCGCAAATCCATGAAAGGCTCTCCTTTAGAGTCTGTATTGAGCATGTTTGCAGATTTTGTCTGCCTGTTCGCCGCTTTTGGCGGCCAGATGCTCAGTCCGTGTTGAGTTTGTTGAGAAGGTATTCCAGCGCCAGCAGGTAGCCCTGGTGTCCCAGTCCGCTGATGACGCCGATGGCGATGTCGGAAAAAAACGAATGGTGCCGGAAGGCTTCGCGCGCGTGCACATTGGAAAGATGCACTTCGACGAAGGGAATCCCGGTTGCCGCCAGCGCGTCCCGAACCGCCACGCTGGTATGCGTCCAGGCGGCGGGGTTGAGGATGATGTAGCGCACTTCCTGCGCCTGCGCCGCGTGGATGCGCTCGATCAGCGCGCCTTCGTGGTTGCTCTGGAAACTTTCCAGATCGACCTCGGCAATCGCCGCGCGCCGCGCCAGCGCCAGATTGATTTCCTCCAGCGTCACCTTGCCGTAATGTTGCGGCTCAAGCTCGCCCAGAAGGTTGAGATTGGGGCCGTGCAACACCAGCAGCCGGGGACGCAAAGGCGCCTTCGCGCGCGCCTGGGAAGTGGTTTTTTGCTTCTTCATGCCTGCAAGTTTGCCGCAATTGACCGCATTTTGTCCAGTTTTTGTGTGGGACGGGGGGCAGGTATCAGGAATCAGGTATCAGGAATCAGGAATCAGGAATCAGAGTCCGCCACGCCCACCTCCCTCCCCTGACAAGGGGAGGGCTGGGGAGGGGTTATTGGGAAGCGGCAAAAAGTGCCCCCCCCAATTTTTGCTGGTTTCGATCCGCAAAAAAGGCAACGAAAAACCAGCGCGGCCTTGGAGTTTGTCGTAGGGGCGCGCTGCGCGCGCCCGTTGGCCGTTACGCGGCGGGAAGGGTCTGCGGGCGCACGCAGTGCGCCCCTACGGGACATGCAGAGCGTAGTGGGTTTCCTTGCCTTTCCCCCAAAAAAGGGCAAGCTCCGCTTGCCCTTTTTTGCTCTATAAACCCGGCAAAAAGTGGTTTCTTACTTTTTGACGCCGTCTATAACCGGGTGGCGTAGTATTCCACGACGCGCTGCAAATCCAGCGGGAAGGGCGCGGCGTCCAGGCCGTCGGGCAGGTGGGTGAGGGTTGCCGTCAGGGCGGTGTCGTCTACCTTGATCCATTCCGGGCGGGAAAGCGCCGGGTCTTCCAGGGAAGCGCGCAGCACGAAGAGTTTCTTTCCGGCTTCCGTGGGGCCGAAGACTTCTCCGGCCCGTACCCGCAGCGAAGGAATCGTCACCCTGCGGCCATTCAGTTGGACATGTCCGTGACTGACCAGTTGCCGGGCGGCGGGAATCGTTGGCGCGAAACCGGCGCGAAAGACGAGGTTGTCCAGTCGTCGCTCCAGGAATTCCACGATTTTTCCGCCCGTCTGCGCTTTCTGCCGCTGGGCTTCCTTGACGACGCGCCGCAACTGCCGCTCGGAAAGCCCGTAATTGAAACGCAGCTTTTGTTTTTCCATCAATTGCAGCCCGTATTCGGACTTGCGGCCGCCCGCCTTTTTCTGGCCATGCTGACCCGGCGGCTGCGTGCGCTCCGCCATGGATTTACGGGAAAGCCCAGGGAGATCGACACCCAGAGCGCGCAGGATTTTGATGCGGGGACCGGTATAACGAGACACGAAAAACCTCGAAAGTGAAAAGAAAGAAGTCAGGGAAAAGAAATCAGTGCAGCCATTGCCGGGGAAAAGCATTTTCCCAAGCGGGGAAGGAAAAAGGCTCGTCCGGCCAGTCTTGCAGCGCCTGGCGCAGCGCGTTTGCCAGAGGTTCGTGCCGGGCGTTTTCCGCCGCCAGAACGGCGGCTTCGAGATGCTGGCGCAACGCGGCCGTCTTGCCCGGCGTCCTGCCCTTCAGAGCCGAGGACGACAGGAGCGCCACGATTGCCGCCAGACGCAAATCCAGCGGCAGATCGTCTTTTTCTTGCGGATACGCCATGTACGAAAACCTCCCTTTTCTTGGAACCGCGCGGCTGCCCGCGCATCGGACTGACCGCCATTTTCCAATGCCGCGCCCACAAAGTCAATGAGAATTGTTTTCATTTGATGGGTTTGTTTCCGATGGAGGGTGCGATCCAAAGTGGAGGAAAACCGTTCAGACGGAGCGCGAACGCTTGCTGTTCCCAGAAAAAA
>JAITEO010000206.1 GCA_031281985.1 Zoogloeaceae bacterium
CCCCTACTTCACCGAACCCAGGGTAATCGCCGGGTTGTTCCATGTCGTCGAGCGCCTCTACAAGGTGCGCATCCAACCGGATGTCGCCCCGGTCTGGCAGGAGGACGTGCGCTTTTATCGCATCGAAAACGCGCGGGGCGAGCCGATCGGCGCGCTCTATCTGGATCTGTACGCGCGCGCGGAAAAATGCGGCGGCGCGTGGATGGATTCCCTCGTCAGCCGTTACCGCAAAAGCGACGGCACGCTGCAAACGCCCGTCGCCTGCCTGGTGTGCAATTTTTCTCCGCCGCTGGGCGGCAAGCCCGCCACCTTCACGCATGACGAAGTGCAGACCCTGTTCCACGAGGCGGGACACGGCCTGCATCATCTGCTGACGCAGCAGGAAGAACTGGGCGTCTCCGGCATCGACGGCGTGGAATGGGACGCCGTGGAACTGCCTTCGCAGTTCATGGAAAATTTCTGCTGGGAATGGGCGGTGGTAAAGGAAATGACCGCGCATGCCGATACGGGCGAACCCTTGCCGCGCGCGCTGTTCGACAAGATGTACGCGGCAAGGAACTTCCAGAGCGGCATGGCGGCCGTGCGCCAGATCGAATTCGCCCTCTTCGACATGCTGCTCCATACCGCCTTCGAAACGCAAAAAGACAGCGTCCAGGCGCTGCTGGAGGCGGTGCGCAAGGAAGTCGCGGTATTCTTCCCGCCCGCGTGGCAGCGTTTTCCCAACGGCTTTGCGCACATTTTCGGCGGCGGCTACGCGGCGGGCTATTACAGCTACAAATGGGCGGAAGTGCTTTCTGCCGACGCCTACGCCGCGTTCGAGGAAACCGGCGATCCGCTGGATGCCGCCACGGGCAGGCGCTTTTTCGACGAAATCCTGACGCGGGGCGGCGCGCGCCCGGCGCTGGAATCCTTCATGGCCTTTCGCGGCAGAGCGCCAAAAATAGATGCCTTGCTGCGCCATAGTGGTATGATTACAGAGTAATTTTTCGGAGGTTTGACCATGATTCATTTTCGCTTGCAAAAAGTCGTCCTGACCGTGCTGGGCTTGTGTTGCGCGTTGTTTGCCTCTTCCCTCATGGCGCAGACCTGGCGCTGGATCGATCCGGCAACCGGACGCACCATGTATACCGACACCGCGCCGCCGGGCAACGCCAGGAACGTGGTGCGCATCAACGCCAGCGGATATGCGGATGACGAATATGATCCCGATCTTCCCTACGCGATTCGCATGGCGTCGGAAAAATATCCGGTGGTGCTCTATGTCGGCGCGGATTGCGAACCCTGCAAGGAAGCGCGCGATCTGCTGAACAAGCGCAGTATTCCTTTCACCGAAAAGGTGGTGCAGTCCGAGGCGGATCAGGTCGAACTCTCCAAGCTGGTGGGCGATACCTACGTGCCGAGCGTGCTGATTGGAAGGCAGAAGATACGCGGCTTCGACGCGGCCGCCTATCACAGCGCCCTCGACCTGGCGGGCTACCCCAAAGCCGAGAGCGCGCCGGCCGTTGCCGGACAATAAATGTTCGTCAAAAAGTAAAACCCACTTTTTGACGCCTCCTGACAGCGCGGACGGCGCTGACAGCGACTTGCTGGATGATTCCGGGCGCGCGGGCTTGGCTCGCGCGCCCGGAGGTTTTTTGCGTTGGCGCGCCGCGCCGCTTTTTTCATGAAAATCGCCACCTGGAACGTCAATAGCCTCAAGGTGCGCCTTGCGCATCTGTTGGACTGGCTTGCCGAGAGCAAGACGGACATCGTCTGCCTGCAGGAAACCAAGCTCGAAGACGCGCATTTCCCCCGCGCCGAACTTGCCGCCGCCGGTTATCACGCCGTTTGCAGCGGGCAGAAAACCTATAACGGGGTGGCGCTGGTTTCCCGCTATCCGCTGGAAGACCTCCAGATGGGCAACCCGTATTTTCCCGATACGCAAAAACGCCTGCTTGCCGCGACCATCGACGGCATGCGCGTCATTTCGGCCTATTTCCCCAATGGACAGGAGGTCGGCAGCGACAAATACGCCTACAAACTGGAATGGCTTGCCGCGCTCACCGCCTGGATCGAGGAGGAACTGGCGGCGCACCGCGAACTGGCGCTGTGCGGAGACTTCAACATCGCCCCGGAGGATAGGGACGTCTACAATCCCGCCGCCTGGGCAGGCCGGATTCTCTGTTCACAACCCGAGCGCGCTGCCTTTTCCGCCCTGCTGGCGTTGGGGCTGCAAGATGGCTTCCGGCTGGTCCCGCAGCCCGAAAAAAGCTTTTCCTGGTGGGATTACCGTCAATTGGGCTTTCCCAAAAACCACGGCCTGCGCATCGACCACATCCTGCTTTCCGCTCCCCTCGCCGCGCGCGCCGTCGCCGCCAGCATCGACCGCGCCCCCAGGAAACGCGAACGCCCCTCCGACCACGCGCCCGTCTGCCTCGTTCTCGACGCGTAGCGCGGTAGCAGAAGACAAAAAAACAGCGCGCTCGCCGTGCCCGCTCCGTGGTCTGTGGTCTGCCGGAGCGAAGTTCGCGGCGGTCATTTCTCCCTGGCCCTGCCCGTGGCCTTGTCGTAGTTGCTGTCCGTGTCGATGATCTCCCCCGAAGCGTCAATGGCGTATTCGGCGGCCACGGTGCGGGAAAGATCGAGACGGTCGAATTTCGTGTTCTTGATTTCCAGCTTGCCCAATTGGGCGTCGCGGAGTTCCAGTTGGCCGATCTCGCAGTTCTCCAGGCAAAGATGTTTGCTGCGCGCCCAATTGAGTTGGACATACGGCATCTTGCAATTGCGGATGACGTACAGATGGTTTCTGGGTTCCGGAGGTTCCGACGCGAAGGCTTCCTTTATCGTCACCGAAAAAGCGCCGATCAGGTTGGCCGATTGGTCGGAACGGCAGACGATGTTCTCGAGCAGCGTATCGACCGCGCCCGCGCCGTTGACCACGAAAACATGCTCATCATTGACGTCGTTTTCCGCGCGTTTGCCGTTGGCGCTGAAGTCGCAGTTCCGGACGTGCAGTTTTCCGTGGTAGCCAACCCCCGAAAAGTCGAAGAACCC
>JAITEO010000218.1 GCA_031281985.1 Zoogloeaceae bacterium
CGGAGTGAAATCGCGACGAAGAAAAGAAAACGCCGCCGAAGAATTTCGGCAAACTGCTGGAAGCGGGATATCCGGCACTGCTGAAAGCGGCTTTCTTCGACCATTGTGAATTGGGATGCCCACGGCAGAGACGGCGACGAGTTAGCGCGCCTCTCTGCCCTGACCGCGCCCTGGGCGCTGGCAAACCCACAAACCCATCCCGCTTGCCCGGACGAATTATCGGCGGTGAGCGGCGTCAAGAAGCGAATTCCGCCCGTTTGACCCAAAGTTCGGGCGGCAGGTTGCCGCCTCTACGAAGGCCGCGCCCTCCTCTACCCTCTATCGCGCCTCCATCATGGCCTTGGCTGAAGGCTCCTTGTGGTCTATCCAGAGCAGGGTATTCCATTCCACGGCATTCCGATCCTCGACCGGGTTGTAAAACAGGTTGCCTTCCTTGATTCGCCAACCCATGAGCCGCACGCCGCCATGCAGTTCTTTTTGCTCATGCGCGGGCGCGCCATAGTCCTCGTGTAATTTATCCAGCATGCGCTGATGGCTTTGCCAGGGAATATCTATCTTGAAATTGGCAAGCTTCGTTCTCTTGAAGAAAAAGGCAATCTGCTTGGCTTCGATGCCATGGAAAGAATTCAGATTCGCGTAACAGACACGACTTCCCAACGAAAAACCTGGCTCCGTGCCCGCGCACTTCAATCCAAGAGTGGGCAGGAGCTGCTGAACTTCGGCTTCCCCCATGCGGGAAGAAAACTGGTTCAGATCGACCGACAGCGCCAATGGATCCTTGCGGAACAGAAGACCTCGACTATGCGCAAGGAAAACCGCCAAGGCAAGAAGCAGCAAAACACCAAGAAATTTCAAAGGTTTTATCATAAAAGCAACTCCGGTTTGAAAAACTGCGCTTCAAAAGCGGGGGATAGGATCAAAACATGCAGACGCCGGGTTCGGCGCGGAAACAGGGCGCAGCGAAAAGCCGCCGTAACGCGGATTCGGCCTGCGGCGGGCGTGTTTCCTGGTTTCCGGCCTCAATCGTTGTCGGCCACGCAGGGCAGGTCGATGAGTGCGGAGGCGAGGCAGGGGCGGGAATAGAGGTAGCCTTGCAACAGGTCGCATTGCATTTTCATCAGGCAGCGGCGTTGTTCTTCGTTTTCCACGCCTTCCGCAACGGTCTTCATGTGCAGGGTATGCGCCATCAGCACCACCGCCTGCACCAGTGAAAAGCTGTTCTGTTCGCCCTCGCCCGCGATGCCGTCCACGAAACTCTTGTCGATTTTCACCACATCCACCGGATAACGCGCCAGATAGGAAAGCGACGAGTACCCGGTGCCAAAATCGTCGATGGCAATCCGCAGCCCCTTCTTTCGCAGTTGGGTAAACACGTTGAAAATGCGCTCCGGATCATCGGCCATCGAGGATTCGGTCAGTTCGAGTTCCAGGCAATTCGGATTGATGCCGGTGGCCTCGACGATTTCCAGCACCATCTCCGTGAAGCCAGGGTTGCGGAACTGACGCGCGGAAACATTGATCGCCACCCACTGTATCGGCAGGCCGGAACGTTGCCATTCCACCAGTTGCCGACAACCGTTTTCCAGGCACCAGCGTCCCAGGGCGTCGATATAGCCGGAATTTTCCGCCAGGCTGATGAAGTCATGCGGCATGAGCAGGCCGCGCGTGGGATGCTGCCAGTAACACAGGGCTTCCACGCCATAAATCATGCCGCTGTGCGTATCCACTTGCGGTTGGTAGTAAAGACGCAATTCGTTGCGCCGGATGGCGTGGCGCAGGTCGTTTTCCAGTTCCAGGCGTTCCAGCGAATGCTGGTTGTCGCTTTCCTGGAAAAAGCGGAACGTGGCGCGTCCGGCGCTCTTGGCGTTGTGCAGCGCCACATCGGCGTTCTTCAGCAGGACTTCCCAGGTTTCGCCGTCGGCGGGATACACGGCAATGCCGATGCTGACCGTGATGTGGATCTCCCGCCCTTCCAGTTCAAATGGCGTGGCAAAGGCGCTCATGACGAGACTGGCCTGTTTGGCGGCGTCCGCGTGGGAGGTGATGCCATCCGGCAGCAAAATGGCGAATTCGTCGCCGGAAAGCCGCGCCAGGGTGTCGCCTTCGTGCAACAGGGCCTGTATCCGCTGCCCCACCGCGGACAGCAGGCTGTCGCCCGCGCGATGTTCCAGGGAATCGTTGATGTTCTTGAAATGATCGAGATCGAACAGGATGACCGCCAGCGGACGATGACTGCGATGCGCCTGGCGCACCGCCGTTTCCAGGCGATCCTGGAACAGCAGCCGGTTGGCCAGTCCCGTCAGCAGATCGTGGTAGGACAAGCGATGGATGCGCGCCTCCACCTGCTTGCGCTCGGAAATATCGGAAAAGAGCGCGATGTACTGCGCCACATCGCCTTCCTCGTTGCGCACCGCCGTGATGGAAAGCCATTCCGGGTAGGTTTCGCCATTCTTGCGGCGATTGATGATTTCCCCCTGCCAATGGTCCGATTCATTCAGGCTGCGCCACATCTCGCGGAAGAATTCCTTGTCGTGCAGACCGGAACCCAGCAGTTCGCCCGGCGTCTTGCCCCGTGCATCGGCTTCGCTGAAGCCGGTAATCTGGGAAAAGGCCGGGTTGATCGAAATGATGCGCCCATCCGGCCCGGCAATGGTCATGGCTTCGGCAAGGCTGTCGAAGACGCTGGCGGCAATGCGCAAGCGCTCTTCGGATTGATGCTGCGCGGTTACATCGCGGAAAGAGGCCACATAGCCCTGCGCGACGTTCGCGTCATCCAGGTTGGGCAGCGGCCCGCCCAGGAAAAAGGCGGGGAAATGCTCGCCACTGGCGCGGCACAGCCATTCCTCGCCCTCGAAGGAACGCCCCGCCTGACGCGCGGCGCGGAAGGCGGAATCCGACTGGGATTCGCGCGGCCAGATTTCCACCAGATCGCGCCCCAGCAAATCCGCTTCCCGCCTGCCCAGCAAATGTTCCGCGCGCCGGTTCATGAAGTTCAAGCGCCCTTCACCGTCAAAGCTGAAAATGCCTTCGCCCAGATGGTTGGCAATGTTGTCCAGGAGGGAGTGGCTGCTTTCCAGTTCCCGCGCCGTATATTGCAGACGCAGCACGATCAGCACCACCGCCACCACCATGAGCAGCGAAAATATCGCCATCAGCCGCCGATAGTATTCCGCCTGCACGGTCGCCTGGTTATAGGCGCGAATGTATTCGCCATAGGCCAGTTCCAGATCCTGCGTGAAATGGTTGCGCGAAATGGAGAGCATCAGGCGTTGCACCGGCAGATGGTTGTTCACAATCTGCCGCGCATGCGCCGCCAGCAGCGAGCCGCGCGTCGCCGCCATGCCCGACCAGGTCTTGCTCATCGCCTCCAATTGTTCCAGGTGGGCAAAAATGGCCGGGATTTCTTCCGTCTGCTGCTCATTGACGAACACCAGCACGTCGCGGGTGATGGCGTTCAACAAATCGACGCTGCCCTCCTTCGTCGTCTGAAGCTGGCGGGAAAGATTGACGAAGTGATACAGGGAATTGACCAGCACGGTGTTCTGGCGCTTGAAATCATCCAGCGCCGTTTCCTTCGCCAGCCATGCCTGACGTGCCGAGGCCAGCGCCTCCGGCCGTCCCATCCGCTCGAACTGCCGCTGCAATCCCTGCAACAGGTTCGTCACCTGCAAGGCGGAATTCGCCAGCGAATCATAGCCCTGCAACTGACGATGCCGCAGCCGCAGCACATCCAGGTTGATGCGGGTATCCAGCGCCAGGATCTGGCGCATATCCAGTTCGACCTGGCTGCGCGCCTTGTCATCGACCACGCTGCTCTGGATATAGAACATGAACAGCACACCGCCCAGCACCGCCAGCAACAACCACGGCAAGAGCGTGCGCCAAACTGGTTTCAGTCTCATTGCAGTTTCTCCCCGGTCAGGGTGTGCAAGAAGCGCACGATGGACACCACATCCTCTTGGGACAGGTCCACGCCCAACTGAAAGCGCCCCATGAGCGCCACCGCTTCTTCCAGCGAATCCGTCGAAG
>JAITEO010000243.1 GCA_031281985.1 Zoogloeaceae bacterium
CGGCCTGAATGCCCGCCGCCGTGCCGTAATGGATGAACGTGTCCAGACGGCGCGCTTCCTTGGGGGAGACGTAGGCGTCGATATCGAAATCACGGACTTCGCCCGCGACACGGCTGGGAAACCCGGTCGCGTCGAACTTGCTGGTGGCGACGATGCCGGAACGCCCCGCCAGGACGTTCTGCCATGCCGTCTCGACCGTGTTGCCGACAGGACTGACGATGCCCAGACCGGTTACGACTACTCTGCGATGTGCCAACTTGCGCTCCAATGAGAAAACCTGCGTTTAAAACGAAGGCCGACTCGCGCGTAGTCGGCCCTGGTTTTTTTGACGAATGAATAACGGATTATTTCTGATGCGCCACGATGTAGTTGACCGCGCTTTCCACCGTAGTGATTTTTTCGGCTTCCTCATCGGGAATTTCACATTCGAATTCCTCTTCCAGCGCCATCACCAGTTCGACGGCATCCAGGGAATCCGCGCCCAGATCTTCCACGAAGGAAGACTCCAGCTTGACGTTGGCTTCATCCACGCCCAACTGATCCACCACGACTTTTCTGACGCGCTCTACGATTTGTTCCATTGAAAAAACTCCTTCCCGAATCGGGGTCATAAAAAAACCTTGCCAGTTTACCAAATTCAGAAGACAGAAGACAGTATTGTTCGCGCCGTGACGCTGCGTTTGCCGTTCTGCCCTTCCATGCAACTACATGTACATGCCGCCATTGACGTGCAGGGTCGCGCCGGTGATGTAGGCGGCGGCGGGGGAAGCGAGGAAGGCCACGGCGGCGGCGACGTCTTCCGGCTGTCCCAGGCGTCCCAGCGGAATGTGCGCGAGCAGGGCGGCTCGTTGCGCTTCCGGCAGGCTTTGCGTCATGATGGTATCGATCATGCCGGGCGCGACGCAATTGACGGTGATGTTGCGGCTTGCCAGTTCGCGCGCCAGCGCCCGGCTCATGCCGCCCACGCCCGCCTTGGCGGCGCAGTAATTGACCTGTCCGGCATTGCCCGCATGCCCGACCACCGAGGTGATGTTGATGATGCGCCCCTGCCGCGCCTTCATCATGCCGCGCATGACGGCGCGACACACGCGAAACACCGCCTTGAGGTTGATGTCCATCAACGCATCCCATTCTTCATCCTTCATGCGCATGGCGAGGTTGTCGCGGGTGATGCCGGCGTTATTCACCAGTATCGTCGGCGCGCCGAATTCCTTTTCGCATGCCGCCAGCGCCGCCTCGATCTGCGGCAGGTCGCGCACATCCATCAGCGCGCCGCGCCCCGTCACGCCCGCTTCCCGGAGAAAGGCGTCGGTATCCGCGCGCGCGGCCTCGTCGGTTGCCGTGGCGATGACCGTCGCGCCCTGACGCCCCAATTCCAGCGCCACCGCCTTGCCGATACCGCGGGAAGCGCCCGTGACGAGCGCAATTTGTCCTTGCAGGTTCATTTCTTTACTCCAGCGTGAGAGAGGTTGTGAGCGCGGCGGCATCCGCCAGGGCGATGCCGCTGACGCCTTCGGCGCACCGTTTGGTCAGTCCCGCCAGCACCTTGCCGGGGCCGCATTCCAGCACATGCGTGACGCCAAGCGCCGCCATCTTCCGGATGGTCTCCACCCAGCGCACGGGATGAAAGGCCTGGCGCATCAGCGCGTCCCGGATGCGTTCCGGGTCGCTTTCCGCCGTCACGTCGACATTGTTGAGCACCGGGATGCGCGGCGCTTGAAAGGCGGTCTTCGCCAGATGCGCCGCCAGCTTTTCCGCCGCCGGACGCATCAGGGACGAATGAAAGGGCGCGGAAACCGGCAGCGCCAGGGCGCGCTTCGCGCCCTTCGCCTTGCAGTTTTCCATGGCGCGTTCCACCGCTGTCCGATGTCCGGCGATCACCGTCTGTCCCGCGGCGTTGAAATTGACGGCTTCCACCACCTCGCCCTGCGCGGCTTCCTGGCAGGCGGCGCGGATCTCGTCATCCTCCAGTCCCATGATGGCCGCCATCGCGCCCTGTCCCAGGGGAACGGCTTCCTGCATGGCCTGGGCGCGCAGACGCACCAGGGGCACGGCATCGGCAAAGGCAAGCGACTCGGCGGCAACCAGCGCGGCGTATTCGCCCAGGCTGTGCCCGGCGACGAACGCCGGCATCCGACCGCCCTTTTCCCGCCACAAGCGCCACACGGCAATGCCCGCCGTGAGCATGACCGGCTGGGTATTGACCGTCTGCGCCAGACGCTCGGCGGGGCCTTCGGCCACCATCCGCCAGAGGTCTTCGCCCAGGGCGTCGGAAGCCTCACGAAAAGCGGCGCGCACGCACGGCGCGTCGCCATACGCGTCCATCATGCCAACGGCCTGCGAACCCTGACCGGGGAAAACAAAAGCAAAAGACATCCTGCCTCCTTTTGTACAACCTTTATCATTCTTCGTCGTCCGAAGGACGGCTAGAACACGAGCAATACCGCGCCCCAGGTGAAGCCGCCGCCCACGCCTTCGAGCAATACGCGCTGGCCGCGCTGGATGCGCCCGTCGCGCACCGCCTCGTTCAGGGCGAGCGGCACGGAAGCCGCCGAGGTGTTGCCGTGCCGTTCCACGGTCGTCACCACCTTTTCCGGGGCGAGATTCATTTTTTTGCGCGTGGATTCGATGATGCGGATATTCGCCTGGTGCGGGATCAGCCAATCCACGTCGCCGCAGTGTATTCCGGCGGCCTGGCAGCATTCTTCCGCCACGCTCGCCAGCACGCGCACGGCGGTCTTGAACACCGCCTGTCCTTCCATGCGCAGGAACGGGTCGCCCCAGACCTTGCCGCCATGAATCTGTCCGGGCACGCAAAGGATGCCGACCTGGCCGCCATCCGCGTGCAGCGCCGAGGAAAGGATGCCGGGTTCCGCGGAGGCTTCCAGCACCACCGCGCCCGCGCCGTCGCCAAAGAGCACGCAGGTGCTGCGCTCTTGCCAGTCGAGGATGCGGGAAAACACTTCCGCGCCGACGATCAGCGCCTTCTTGTGCGAACCGGAACGGATGAATTTGTCGGCGATGGCAAGCGCGTGGATGAAGCCGCTGCATACCGCCTGCACGTCGAAGGCGGTGGCGCCCTTGTTGCCCAGCGCGCCCTGCAACATGCAGGCCGTGCTGGGGAAGATGTAATCGGGCGTGGAGGTGGCAACGACGATCAGATCCAGTTCGTCCGCCGTGATTCCCGCCATTTCCAGCGCCGCGCGCGCCGCGATTTCCGCCATTTGGCAAGAGGTCTCGCCCGCTTTTGCCAAATGGCGAAAACGAATGCCGGTGCGCTCGACAATCCAGGCGTCGCTGGTATCGACGCCGCGCGCCGCCAGTTCGTCATTGCTGACGGGAGCACCCGGCAGATAGCCGCCCGTCCCGGTCACGCGCGCAAACATCAGGCGTTCTCCTTGTTCGCGGCGGCAGCGGCAGCCTCTCGTCGCGCGTGCAGATCCGACAGACAGGCGCTGATGCGTTCCACCACGTGATGATTCGCCGCCTCGTAGGCGCGGGCGATGGCCTGTTCGAAGGCAAAGGCGTCCGCCGAGCCGTGGCTCTTGACGCTCACGCCGCGCAGTCCCAGAAGGCTGGCGCCGTTATACACCCGGTGATCGAAGCGCCGCTTGAGGCGTTTCAATACCGGCAAGGCCGCCAGCGCCGCCAGACGGGTGAGCAGACCGCGCCCGAATTCCTGTTTCAGCGACTGTCCCAGCATCTGCGCCAGACCTTCGGAAACCTTCAGCGCCACATTGCCGACAAAGCCATCGCAGACCACCACGTCGGCGGCGCCCTTGTAGATGCCGTCGCCCTCGACGTTGCCGATGAAATTCAGGCCGGAATTCTTCAGCAGTTCCCCGGCCTGGCGCACCACCTCGTTACCCTTGATTTCCTCGGCGCCGATGTTCAAAAGTCCCACGGACGGCGCGGGCTTGTGATCCAGCGCGGAGGCCAGCATCGCGCCCATGATGCCGAACTGCAACAGGTGCTCCGCCGAACAATCCACATTGGCGCCCAAATCCAGCATATAGACATGCCCGCTCATGGTCGGCATGACCGGACACAGCGCCGGACGGTCGATTCCCGGCAGCATTTTCAGCACGAAGCGCGACATGGCCATCAGGGCGCCGGTGTTGCCCGCCGAGACCGAAGCCTGCGCCGCGCCTTCCTTGACCAGGTTCAGCGCCAGGCGCATGGAGGATTTCTTGCGGTTCTTCAGCGCCAGCGTCGGCGACTCATCCATCGCCACCACTTCGTCGGCATGCAGGATGCTGGCGCGCCGCGTCAGTTCCTCTGGATACTGCGCCAGCAACGGCTCCAGCGCGGCGGATTGCCCGACCAGCACCACCCGCGCGGCGGCATGCGCGCGCAGGAAGGCAAGCGCCGCCGGGACCGTTACCGTTGGGCCGAAATCCCCGCCCATGCAGTCAATGGCAATGGCAATGGTCTCAGAAGACATGTTCACTCCGCTGAATCCGGGGTTCGCGTCCGGAGAAAATCGCGTATAGAGGAAAGGCGGGCATCCGGAGCGCATGCGCCCGCCGGAAATACCCGCCCTGCGCGTACCGCAACGTTATGCGTCCTTGCCCTTCAGAACCTGTTTTCCCCGGTAGAAACCGGTGGAAGAAATATGGTGCCGACGATGCGTCTCGCCGGTAACCGGCTCGATCGCCAGCGGCGGCGTGTGCAAGAAATCGTGCGCGCGGTGCATGCCGCGCTTGGACGGTGACTTTTTGTTCTGTTGTACAGCCATTTAAAAACTCCTGACAAATTTAATGATGTTCCAAGGCCGCCAGAGCGGCAAACGGATGCGCTTTTCCGCTGTCCGCCGCCGTCACGGGCAGCGCGCATTCGGCATGACGCGGCACGATGGGCAGGGACAGCAGCAGCTCGTCCTCGATGAGCGCATCCACCGCCAGCATGCCATCGAGCGGCAGGACATCCACGCCGTCGTCTTCCATTTCCTCCTGGGTCGGCGCGCTGTCTTCCGACGCCAGTTCCAGAAGGCGGTCGATGGCCAGATCGTGCGCCACCGCGTCCAGGCAACGCTGGCAAACCAGCAGCAAGCGCCCCGTCACCTGCAAGCGCAAACGCGCCTGCCCTCGTTCGCCCGTCAGTCCAGAGAGCCGGTAATCCACCCAGCCCTCCGTTTGCGCCAGCACATCCGCCAGACGAGGCAATTCCGCCAAGGCCAGACGCCCTTCACGACAACCCGCTTCACGGGCAAAACGGTAAGCGTCCAGCATAAAAAGCGCGCGTACGGTTGCGACAAAGGTGGCGATGATATTATTTTTGGCCCGGTTCGTCAAAACTAACTGACGGATGGAAGACAGAGGACTGAGGACAGAAGACAGAGCGCTCGCTTTGTAGTCCGTATTCGGTGGTCAGTGGTCGCGTGTTTGGCATGACCGGCTCCGTTGGTTCGCGTAGGGGCGGCAACCTGCCGCCCCTGCAATCGACAAAACGCCCACGCAGCGCGTCACGGCAAACACGCGCCCACGAAATACCGGCCACAGACCACAAAGCGAGCACAGCGAGCGCTCTGTCCTCTGTCCTCCGCCTGGTAAGGGTGCAATGAAAAGTGGAGGAAACCAGCGAAGCGCCGCCGCTTGCCGTCCCCTCTCCCCCAATCCTTGTCAGGGGAGGGGCAACCGCGCGTATTGGTACGGTTGTAGGGGCGCACTGCGTGCGCCCGTCAGCCGTCACGCGGCGGGATGGTTTGCGGGCGCGCGCAGCGCGCCCCTACGACAAACCCCAAGGCCGCGCTGGTTTTTCGTTGCCTTTACTCCAAAAAAGGGCAAGCTCCGCTTGCCCTTTTTTGCTGACTGACCCGGCAAAAAGTAGGTTTTCACTTTTTGCCGCTTCCTAATAACCCCTCCCCAGCCCTCCCCTTGTGTGCGGCTTTGCACCCTGCAAAGGGCTTGCACCCTGCAAAGGGAGTTTGGCCGCGCTTCGTCCGGGACGAGTTATCGATATAGCATCCTCCACTTTTAATCGCACCCGCCTGGTAACGTTTCCTTGTCATCTCCCCTTTCCGGTAGTATTCTCCCGGAATTTCCTCTGATCCTCCAAAGGAGAAGAAAGCGTGTCTTCCTCCCTGCCCGAAGCATCCCGCGCGTTGTCGGTAACGCGTCCGGTGTTTCCGGAACCCGGCGCTTTGCCGGGTGGGCGGATTCCGTTGCCTCCATTTATCGTCACCGCCACGGAGATGAGCGAGCCAAAATGAAGAAACTGTCCTTCTGTCTGGCGTCCTGCGCCCTACTCGTCTGCCTTTTCTTTTTGACAGAAAGAGCGATGCGTACAGGCCAACCATCTTCGGAGAACAAAATGACAATTGAACAAGCTTGGGAGAAAATGATTGCGCGAGATCCTTTGAATGAGTTCAAGCAAAAGATCGGTTATGATGATCTTGTACGAAAGGAAAAGAGGGATGGCCTCATTCTGATCGATTTCAGGAAAATCACCCCGCCTGATTTCGTGAAGGAATGGCCTGTCATGGATAATCCAGATAGCTGGAACTTTCGTGTGTATGAAGACGGGAGATACCGTTTTTCTTGGGATACCCGTGGAGATCAGGGTATTCTTGAAATTACGGCAGAGGTTTATCATGATTACGAATCCGCGCGCAAAGCTTTTTTGCGGGTGGCGAAAGCCTCAAACATGTATCCACTTCCTTGGGACAAGTGTTCCAAGGATATTGGAACAGTATGCGCGAAAGGGGTGAGCAGGGTCTTTTTTGTTTACAAGAATGTATTCATCCACATCCTTCCTCCTAACTATAGCGATTCGAACTTTGCCGTAGTCATGGCCGAATGGCTATTCGAGGTATTGAAGAAGCATCCGCTCACGCCGATGCTGCCGCCTGGCCCGCTGGTGCGCTCCCCTGCCCTTCATCCGGCTCCGGAGGCCGGGCATTGGAAACCCTGGCTTCTGCCTTCGGTTTCCCCCAAGGAAGCGCCCAGAATCAATAACCTTTTTCCGCTCCCCTACCGCAAGGGCGAAACCCTGCCGGACTTGGGCTACGCTTCCCCCGTGCGCGAACACCTGCTCTGGTTCTGGGTGGGCAATGACTACGTCAACAATGCGTACGCCAACATGGAATCCCTCGCCGAACTCGGAAGACAGGCTGTCCAGCGCTACATAAAAGAGCAAGAGGACTTGCG
>JAITEO010000351.1 GCA_031281985.1 Zoogloeaceae bacterium
GGTTTCCGCCAGATGTTCATTGTTACTGCTCATTGCGACTCCTTCATGAGATGAATGTTGTGCCTGCATATCCGCTGTGCGTCCAAAGGCGCGACCTTCCGGTCGCGCCGGAACGGATCAGTTTTGATGCGTTTCGAAAAACTTGATTGGTTTCTCTTCCGATTTCTTGTGAACCAGCAGATAAAGCGCCAGTGGAACAATGAAATCGATCAGTGACACGAGGAAAATCCAGAACAACGCGCCCTCCCGCCAGATGGCCTGGCTGAAAAGAAAAGGCAGGCTCCCCAGATTCTCGTTGGGGGATTTGGCAAGCCACTGCGGCTCGCAAATCGATGCTCCCCCGGAGGCGTCATCCTTCGCATCTGCACCGTCCGCCTTGTCCGGCGTCTTCGCGCCGACTGGCTGATTTTTTTCCAAGCCCTGACGGACCGCCTTGTCGAACTCATCACAGGCAGTCCTGAACGGAATGAGGTGCTCGGTATTGAAATCCTTGGGAAGAAGTTCCGCCTTCCCTTCATCCACAATGGGCTTGAGCTTTTCTTCAGCTTCTCGCTTGAGACGCGCCACCCCATCCACCGCCCTGGAAATGTCATCGTCGACATTGAGTTTTGTATATCGCAATGCCAGCGCACTAAGCTCACGCTTCAAGTGTCCATCGTAGTCTTCTACGCACTCTGCAATTTGACTCTTGGTGAGCTTCCTTCTGTCTGGCTCGCAATCCTTGAAATCCGGGATTTCGAAACCATAGTCCTTGTGCAACTTCGCCAACTGTCGCCTCGCCTCGGGTCCTTTTCCTCCACGCCCAATCTGTGTCAAGACACTCGCTATGTCTTTACTGGCGTTAAAGTTTATTATTCCGATCCTCGCATCATCGCTAGCTTTGGATGCCGCATTGTAAAAACGGTCCACATTCTGGATGTACGTCGACAACTCCTCCCTGACCCAGCTCTTGGCAGTCGCGTTGATATAAAGCGAGTTGAGATTGAACGTGAACGTCACGAACGCAAACAGCAGGAAAAAAGCCAGCGCCAGACGGCGCTTGCCGCGAAAATCCAGCACCGCCGCCGTATACGACCCCGTCACCATCAAAACAATGATGGCGGCCAGCATCCACGCCAATTGCTCCGTCAGCCCCACTGGAAAAGCTTTCTGCAAGCCGTTCCCCGCAGTCCAGAAACCGAAGACGAAACAAAGGAACGAAACGATCAGCGCGATCCCGCGCATCTTGCGCTCATTCGCCGCCTCTTGCGCCGCCTTCGCTTTTTTTTCGGATGGGGATAGTTGTGCTCCCATGGTGATACTCCTTCTCTGTTGATGTTGAAAAAATGAATGAACCCAAACCGGTCACGCGCCTATCCGCACGCCACCCGCAAAACCAGAACACCTGCCTTCGCCGCGCCAGCGGCCTTCATCGGTTCATGAGACACCATGCGTCTCCCCCGATGAAACGTCGCGCCAGCCACCCAACCCAAGGATCGCCCCCCGCCCCCCGGAACACATCGCTTCCCGTTTCCCCACTGCCGCGCCACCACAGTTGGGGCGAAAAATGACTGAAAGCATGATGATGAAAACCCAAAAACATATGTCGTTGGCTCTAACTATGCCGAATATTTATGCAAAACACAAGCATTCACATGAGTGCGGGTGCAATTAACAAATGGAGGGAACAAAGCACGACCGCTTGCCGTTCCCGTTTTTCCAGCCGCGCCACGC
Source organism: Zoogloeaceae bacterium (assembly GCA_031281985.1). GTDB lineage: Bacteria > Pseudomonadota > Gammaproteobacteria > Burkholderiales > Rhodocyclaceae > Azovibrio. The sequence continues at coordinate 1,714 of JAITEO010000351.1, forward strand.
ATCCTCATGACAGGTCTGTAAAATGCGCGCATTTCCCCTGCCCTTCCCATACATCATGCCAGCCCCCTCCACGCGCCCGGAAATGCCGGAAATGCCCGATCTGCTGCTCCACGCCCGCTGGCTTGTCCAGCCGCATACGAAAACCCTGCTGGAAGACCATACCGTTGCCATCCACGACGGCAACATCACGGACATCCTTCCCGCCGCCCTTGCCCATACCCGTTACGCCCAGGCGCGCGAACAGGTCGCATTGCCGCAGCATGTCCTGATGCCGGGCCTCATCAATCTGCATACCCACGCCGCGATGACCCTGTTACGCGGCATTGCCGACGACCTGCCCTTCATGGAATGGCTGCACCAGCACATCTGGCCCGCTGAAGCCAAATGGGTCTCGCCGCAATTCGTCTACGACGGCACCCTGCTTGCCTGCGCCGAAATGCTGAAAGGCGGAATCACCTGCTTCAATGACATGTATTTCTTTCTCGATGACGCCGCCACCGCCGTCGCGGAAAGCGGTATCCGCGCGGCACTGGGCATCACGGTACTGGAATTCCCCAATGCCTGGGCCAAAAATGCCGACGAATACCTGGAAAAGGGACTGGCCGCGCGGGAACGCTGGCGGAATCACCCCAATCTTTCCTTCTGTCTTGCGCCACACGCGCCCTATTCGGTGGACGACACGAGTTTCGTCCGCGTCCGCGATCTTGCCGCGCAACTGGATTTGCCGGTTCATCTGCACATTCACGAAACGGAAACAGAAATCCATGAACACGAAGCCCGGCACGGTTGCCGCCCGCTCACCCGCCTGGAGGCGTTGGGTCTCCGCACGCCACGCCTGATCGGCGTCCACGCCGTGCATCTCGATGCCGGAGAAATCGCCCTGCTCGCGCAACGCGGCTGCCATGTCGCGCACTGTCCAACCTCCAATCTCAAACTGGGCAGCGGCGTTGCGCCGCTTGCCGCCCTGCTGGAAGCAGGCATCAACGTGGGACTGGGCACGGATGGCGCCGCGAGCAACAACCGGCTCGACCTCTTCCAGGAAATGCGGCTTGCCAGCCTGCTCGCCAAGGGTTTTTTGGGCCACGACGCCAGCGCCGTACCCGCCTGGCAGGCGCTCAGGATGGCGACCTGCAATGCCGCGCGGGCACTGGGTCTGGGCGAAAAAACCGGGACACTCGCAACTGGCTACGCCGCCGACCTCATCGCCGTCGATCTGGATTGCCAGGAATTGCAGCCCTGCTTTGACCCGGTATCCCACCTCGTCCACTGCGCCGGACGGGAACACGTCAGTCACGTCTGGGTTGGGGGAAAATGTCGCGTTTCCGCCAAAACCCTGCTGGATTCATCCCCCGCAACCCTGAATCAGCGCGCGCGCCTCTGGCGCAACGACATCGCGCCATGATTCTGAACTGCGGCAGAGAACGCTACGCACCGATGCGGGCTACAGAGGATAAAGGAGGCTCACCCGATGGGTGAAAAATGAGATGGAAAGAGAAGCATTGGTAAAAGATTGAACAAGGGCTGGGGTGTTGTCGTGATCGAGAAGAGGAGCGTCAGCGCATGACGCCGAGGAAGCGTCCCGAAGGGACGCATCGGGTATGGTCATCCATGGCAGACAGCAGATAACTGAGGAATTCAGGATCATCGCATCCTTTGGAAGTGGGGGGATATGACAACGGGTGG
>JAITEO010000364.1 GCA_031281985.1 Zoogloeaceae bacterium
ACCGCTTCCATGCCGCCGGGGCTGGTGATGGCGTTGGCGACCAGGCGCACGGCGTCGGCGGTGGCTTCGGCCACCAGGCGCACGGCTTCGGCTTCGCCTTTTGCCTTGTTGATGGCGGCAGTCATCTGGCCTTCGGACATGGCGATTGCCGCCTGCTTTTCGCCTTCGGCAAGATTGATTTCCTTTTGCCGCTCGCCTTCGGATTCGGCGATCTTGGCGCGTTTTTCCCGCTCGGCGGTAATCTGCAACTGCATGGAACGCAATACGGAATCGGGCGGCACGATGTCCTTGATCTCATAGCGCAACACCTTCACGCCCCAGGTGGTGCTGGCTTCATCCAGTACCGCCACCACGGTGCGGTTGATGGTTTCGCGATCTTCCAAAAGCCGGTCCAGATCGCGCTTGCCCGCCTCGGAGCGCAGCGCCGTCTTGGCCAGTTGCTCGATGGCCAGTTCGAAGTTGGAGGTGCCATAGGACGCCTGTTTCGGGTCCGTGACCTGATAGTAGAGGATGCCGTCAATCTGCACCTTGGTATTGTCGCGGGTGATGCACACCTGCGGCGCGACATCGTAGGGGATTTCCTTGATGGAGTGCTGGTAGGCGATGCGCTCGAAGAAGGGAATCAACAGATGGATGCCCGCCGTCCAGGTGTCATGGTAGCGCCCCCAGCGTTCCACCACATAGGCCGATTGCTGCGGCACGATGCGCACGGTCCGTTGTATGGCGATGAAGACGACGATGGCAAGGACGATGAAAAATAAGGTGTCGTTGTCGATGTTCATTGCTTTACTCCTTGTCGGATGAATGGGGACGAGAATCCACGATGAGCGTCGAGCTTTCCTGCGCGACGACGGTGAGCAGCATGCCGATTTCCACGGTCAAGGCCGCGTTGGCCAGCCGCGCCGCCCATTCGCTGCCCCGGTAGCGCACCCGCAGGCGCGCCTGGGCATCGGGGAGCGAGACGATTTCGACCTGCTGGCCGATTTCCTCGACGCTGGCATTGGGGTCGGCGGGCGCGCGTCGCGCCTGGATGCGCCGCCAGGCAACGACGACGCCCGCAGTGCTCGCCAGCGCGAAAACGCCCAGTTGCGCGGCGAGACTATCCGGCAACACATACGCCAGCAAGGCGGCAATCAACGCGCCCAGGCTGGTAAACAACAGCGCCAGCGTGCCGGTCGTCATTTCCACCGCCAGCAGGATGGCCGCGAGGATCAACCATGTCCACATCCCTCATTCCCTCCCGATTTCCGCCGTTTGATCCCAGGCGTTCAGATATTCCTGCCAATGGGGCAGTTCCAGACGCGCCAGCTCGGCGCGGACGAAGGCTTCCTCCGCTTGGGCTTCCGCCTTGTCCTGCTCGCCACGCAGGAGACGAAAGCGGTTGAAGACCAGATAGGTATTGACCACGTCCGTTTCGCAATAGTTGCGGATGGCGTCGGCTTCTCCCGCCTGCCAGGCTTCCCAGACCTTGCTGCCGTCCATGCCCAGCTTGCCGGGAAACCCCATGAGCTTGGCAAGTTCATCCAGGGGCGCGTTGGCGCGCGGCTGGTAGAGGGCGAGCAGATCCATCAAATCCAGATGACGGACATGGTAGCGGTTGATGTAGTTGTTCCACTTGAAATCGCGCGAATCGGCATAGTCGCCATCGCCCATGTCCCAGTACCGCGGGGCGCGAACGCCCTGCATCAGGCTGCGGTAATGCAGGACGGGCAGATCGAAGCCGCCGCCGTTCCAGGAGACGATCTGCGGCGTGAATTTCTCGATGCCGTCGAAGAACCGCTGGATCATCTCCGCTTCCGTCAGGGCGGGCGCGGCCAGCGACCAGACCTTGAAGGCTTCCCGCGCGCGCAGGACACAGGAAATGGAAACGACGCGCTGCAAGTGCAACGGCAGGAAATCATGTCCGACCTGGGCGCGGCGCTGCTGGAAGGCCATTTCCGCGACTTCCGCGTCGGCAAGCGACGCCTCCAGGCCATGCAGACGGCGCAGGCCGGGCACATCGGGAATGGTCTCGATGTCGAATACCAGAACCGGACTGTGCAGAATCACGCTAGCCCCTCACTGCGCGCCGCCTTCCTGGCGCTGCGTCCATTTTCCATTGGCGTCCTGTACCCACCAGCCCGCGGGAATGCGTTTGTTCATGCGTTCGTGGATAGCGTCGGCAATCTGCTGTTCCCATTCGGGATGCCCGTTGGCGCGGGCGATTTCCCGGTAGAGCGCGGCCTTGTCGTTGGCGTCGCCGGAAATCAGCCGGGCGATGTTCTGGCGTTCGGCAAGCGGCACGGAAGCCGGATCACGCACGGCCAGCTTGCCTTCCGCCGTCATCCCCAGGGTGCCGTTTTCCAGCAGGGGCTTGATCTGCGCGAAACGCGCCTTCAGGGAAGCGCGGATTTCCTTTGCCACCGGCGTGTCGATGCGCAGGTCGGGCGCGGCCTCCTCCTGCGCGCCCGCTGGCGCGACAAAAGAGAACAGAACGGCAAACAGCAACAGGAACTTTTTCATGGCGTCACCTCGCTTTCCTTGTCCTTTACGTCTTTTTGATCCTTGGTATCCTTCTGGTGTCCGGCAGGCTCATCCAGTTGCCAGATGTCGTCGATGAGCTTGTCCGCCATTTTTTCCGCGGCGGCGGCGGGAAAATAGATGTTGATGGTAACGCAGGCCGACAACAACCCGGCGCTTGCCAGCATCAACGATCGGATGATTTTTTTACGCATTCGAGTTTCCTTTCTTCTGAAAAAATCTGTCCGCAGGGACAGGCGTCCCTACATGGCGGGACGCAGAGTCTCCGTGCGGGAGCGCGGCAGGGTGCGCTCGATGTTGGCAAGGCCGTTCAGCTTTTCCTGCAATTCACTGGCCTGGCGCTGGAAAGAAAGCAGTTTCTGGTATTGCTTTTCCATCTGCCGCGTCTGGGCGGTAAGCTGCTTTTCCAGCCGGATGCGCTCGCCATAGCCTTCGGCAAGCTGGCGCAGCATGGGAAACAGGGGACGCAGCCGATACAGTTCCGGCGCTTCGGCCTTTTTCAGCAGGTCTTCCAGGATATTGCGCGCCTGCGGCAGATCCGGATTGGGCTGGCGCGGATGCCCCAGCACCATGGCGCGGCGCACCAGCACGTCCGGGTCGCTTCCCAACTGACTCAGCAAACGGCGCTCCCGCGCCAGGGATTGCCCGGACATCGTGGCCAGGTTGTAGTAGTAGTCCAGCAGTCCCTGGGCGGTCGCGCTCACGCGATCGACATCGCGCGCCGCATCCGCTTCGGCATCGCGCTCGCCCAGATTCGCGCAAGCGCCCAGCAATAAACCCAGCCCCAGCGCCAGAAAGAGGCGCGACAGGCCAGAAAACGAGAAGGGGAAGACAAATTCAGTTTTCACAGGGGATCTCCATTTGGAAACAAGCGCCCACTTCACCATTGGCATAACGCGCCGTGCCGCCCATGATGCCGCTCAATTCGCGCGCGATGGTCAACCCCACACCATAGCGTTGCGTGGCGCTCGCTCGTTGCGGCGGCCTGCCCTGATAGAAGGGCTGGAAGATATGCTCGACGTCTTCTTCGGCAACTCCCGGCCCCTGATCGTGGCATTCCAGGCGCAGGACATTATCCTCCAACACGGCGCGCAACAGGATTTCGCCTTCTTCCGGGCTGAAATCCAGCGCGTTGGCAAGGAAGACCTCCAGCACGGCGCGCACCTTGTCCGGATCCATCGGGATGTCGGCATCCGGCGCTTCGAGGCGGATATGCGCCTTTTTCGCGGCGCAGGCGGCGGACTGCGCCGCGACGATTTCCTGCAAAAACGAAGACAGGCGCACGGTCTGGCGTTGCAGGCGGTTGAATTCAAAAACGACGCGCATGCGCAGGATGCTTTCCAGCCGCCGCTGCAACAGTTCGGCGTTGTGGCGCATCATGTCGATCAGGCTGCCCTGGTTTTCCGCGCTGGCGTCGGCGGAAAACAGTTCGCAGCCCTCGCGGATGGCCACCACCGGCACCTTCATTTCCTGCGTCATGTAGTGGAACAGGTTCTTGTGGTTGTTCTTCAGGCTGGAAAGATGCTGCCGCAGCCACTCCAGGCGCGCGCCCAACTGGCGCAGATCGGCGGGGCCGTGGATGGCGATTTTGTCTTCCAGGTAGCCATGCCCGATCAGCAGGATGGCCTGCTCCACCTGGCGCAGCGGACGGGTCAGCCAGTAGCAGAGGGCGACCGCCGTCAGGATGGCGACGCTCAAGACGAAGAACAGTTGCAGGAACAATTGCCGCCGCTTGGCTTCCAGCGCGGCCAGGGTGCGCTGGTTGTTGTCATCCAGCCATTGCTGGCTGGTGCGCTGGATGTTCTCGTGGATTTCCGTCAGTTGGGTGAGGCGCGCGCCCAGCACGGATTCCGCCGCCGGGCTGTCCAGCCCGTCCGCCAGGCTCTGCGCCGCGTCGCGCCACTCCTGCAACAGCGGGCGCAAGAGCGCGTCCTGCTGCGCTTCCAGCGTCTTCGTGAGGTTCAGCGCCTGGGTAAGCGTGGCGTCGAAACTGGCGCGAAAGGCGCTTTGCCGCACCAGGAGATACTGGCGGCTGCTGCGCTCCAGGTCGG
>JAITEO010000365.1 GCA_031281985.1 Zoogloeaceae bacterium
CGTTCGCAAGTATCGCGCAGACTGCGAATCAGGGGAACGGTATCCCGCGCCGTCAGCCATTGCATGAACTGTTCCACCTGCGTCTCGAGGATGGCCTCGGCCTGCACCACGGCGGCTTGCCGGGATTCCATGCCGGTAGCGACCACCTGCGCCAGATCATCGACCGTATAGAGGAATACGTCGTCCAGTTCCCCGACTTCCGGCTCGATGTCGCGCGGCACCGCCAGATCGACCATGAACAGCGGACGATGCCGCCGCGCCTTCAATGCCCGCTCCACCAGCCCCAGGCCGATGATGGGCAGTGGCGAGGCGGTGCAGGAAACGATGATGTCGTGCCGCCACAGGCTGTCCGCCAGTTCATCCAGGCGTATGGCCGTCCCGCCCAGGCGTCCGGCAAGCGCCGCGCCGCGTTCCACGGTGCGGTTGGCGACGGTGATCTGGCTGGGCGACTGGGCGAGGAAATGCGTCGCGCACAATTCGATCATCTCGCCCGCGCCGATGAACAGCACGCGCTGACGGGCGATGGATTCAAAGATCTGCCCGGACAATTGCACGGCGGCGGCGGCCATGGAAACCGTATTCGCGCCGATGGCGGTGCTGCTGCGCACCGCCTTGGCGGATGCAAAGGCGCGCTGGAAGAGCTTGTGCAGATGAGCGCCCAGCGTTCCCGCCGCCTCCGCCAGCCGCATGCCGTCCTTCATCTGCCCCAGTATCTGCGCTTCTCCCAGCACCATGGAATCCAGGCCGCAGGCGACGCGAAACACATGCCGCGCCGCTTCGCGTCCCGTGAGGGTGTAAAGATAGGGGGAAAGCCGCGTCCTATGGAGTTGATGATGCCGCGCCAGCCATTCCACCGCGGCTTCCGGCGCTTCGGCGACGCCATAGATCTCCGTGCGATTGCAGGTCGATAAAATCGCCGCCTCCCGCATGTGCGCCTCCCGCGTCAACTCCGCCAACGCCTGCGGCAGCGTTTCCTCCTGAAACGCAACCTGCTCGCGCATCGCCAGAGGCGCGGAATGATGGTTGATGCCAAGAACGAAAATCACCATGGAAACAGGCAGCCCCCGTGCCGCCAGCACATAAAATCTGGAGATTATAAGGGATCGGAAGACGGAGGATAGAAGACAGAGCGTCCAGACTCCCTCCCCTGACAAGGGGAGGGCTGGGGAGGGGTTTGCGGCAGTGGAACAGGAATCAAAGTTTGATGCAGACCGAACCGCCGCAACCCCCCCTTGTCAGGGGGGAGGAAAAGCGCGCGCCCGCAAACCATCCGCGCCGCGTGACGGCCAAAGGGCGCATGCAATGCGCCCCTACAAGTGCGGCCGCTGGCGCGTGTGCAATCCACGAAGTATCCCGCGCAGAGTATCCGCGCGTTCATCCAGAACTCGTTATTTCTCGGACGGCGCGGCGCGGAATTTGCGGATGTTGTCGCTGAGCATCTGGTGGAGTTCGCTGCCGGGTTCCACCATGGGCAGGAGTTTTTCCCAGTAGGCGGCGGCTTCCTGTTTTTTTCCGGCCTCCAGCGCGGCCATGCCGGCGAGGAAGAGGGCATGGGCGTGTTGCGGGTTGAGTTTCAGCGCCTGCTCGGCCAGCGCCTGGGGTTTGCCTTGCATCCTCGTCTCCGAGGACATGGCCAGCATTTCGGCATAGTCCGCGAGCAGATCGGCATTGCCGGCGATTTTTTCTTCGACGCGCGCATACGCGGCGGCGGCGTCCGCGGGACGTTCGAGGATCTTGTAGGCGCGCGCCAGCATGATCCAGCCTTCCGTATCTTCCGGATTCTTCTCGAGGTGCGCGATGATGCGTTCCACCGCGACGCGCAACTCTTCCACGCTCATGCCGCCTTGCGCGGCATCGGCGCGCTGGGCGTTGCGTATCTCCGGCAACAAGGCCAGCGGCTGTCCCAATACGCCGTAGAGCGCGACACTGCCCACCACCAGGAACAGCGTCAGGACGATGGCGGTCTTGGGGCTGGGCGCAAAGGGGATGGACTGGGCGGCGGGGCTTGCGCTTTCTTCCAGGACGCGGCGCTTGAGTTCGCCTTGCGCTTCGAGCAGGGCGGATTCCGTCAGGCGACCTGCCGCCCGCTCATTTTCCAGTTCCGCCAGTTGTTCGCGCAGGATGTCCAGATTGGCGCTTTTTTCTTGCGCCGCGCGCGATGGACGCAACAGGGGCGGCAGCAGCAGAGCGCAGACGATAAAAATCAGGGTCAAGGCAGCGAGCGAAAAAGTGAGGACGCTCATGACGGGGATTCCGGAAAATCGGACGCGGCGCGGGATTCGCCCGCAATCAGGGCGTTGGCGCGGCGTTCGTCTTCCGCGCTCAAGGGCGCGTTTTCCGCCAGCGCGCGGTTGCGGCGCACGAGATAGACGCGCAGACCGACGCCGCCCGCAAGCAAGAAGAGCAGCGGCCCCAGCCAGAGCAACAGGGTGAGTCCCTTGAAGGGCGGGCGATAGAGGACAAAATCGCCGTAACGCGCCACCATGTAGTCGATGATCTCCCCATCGCTCCTGCCTTCCTGGATCATGTCACGAATCTGCGCGCGCAGGTCTTGCGCGAGATCGGCGTTGGAAGCGGCAATGGTTTCGTTCTGGCAGACAAGACAGCGCAATTCGCTGGAAATCTCCACCAGCCGCCGCTCGGCAACCGGGTCATCGGTCAACGGACGCGCCTCTTCGGCATGGGCAAAAAAGGCAGCCGCCAACAACAGCAAGACGGCCAGCGCGTGTTTCAAAAAAAAGGCTTGCATTGCGATCCAGGACATAAGACATTCTTCGACGCGCGACGATTCGCGCGCCCAAACAGGAAGCGCATTCTATACCCTTTGTCTTCCCGCCGCCGCTTGCCGGTTGCGCGCGCAATCAAAGGATGTCAATAGCTTGCTTTCGACGGAGCGCGGCGACATGGCAATCGCTCCGC
>JAITEO010000051.1 GCA_031281985.1 Zoogloeaceae bacterium
GGCACCCTCTCCCCCACAGGATTGGGGGAGAGGGGACGGCAAGCGGCGGCGCTTCGTTGGGTTCCTCTACCTTTCATTGCACCCGCCGTAACCGGAGAGCGCAATGAAATGCGCATCAAAAAGCAGTCCCCTTGTTTTTGGACGCCGCCTCATGGTTCCGCCAAGAAAGCCAGGATGTCTCGCCGGTTGGGGCGGTTTGCGAGCCAGGTTTTGATGCGCCGGATTTCCGCCAGGGTTTCCTCGCCGAAGCGGACGCGCAGCAGGTCATCGCGGTAGGAAACCGCCCTTTGCGCCTGCACGCGCTTTTGCCAGGCTTCGCTCAGGATGACGTCGAGATAGGGCGCGAGGCCGCCCTGTTCGAGGGTTTCCCATTCGCCATCGTCGAGCCAGACCAGTTCGCAGGATGGGCAAAAATCCAGCCAGAAACTTTCTGCGTTGCCGGTGCGATAACGCGCCATAAAATGCCCGCAGGAGGGACACGCGCGCGCCCGGGAAGGTGTTTCGCGTCCGGGCAACGACGCGGGTTCCACGGCGGGCAGTTCGGAAAAATGCCGGTCGCGCCAGTTCCGGTAATCCGGCAATGCCAGCAGGATGCCGCGGCAAGCCGCGCAACGCTTGGCCAACAGTCCGGACTGCAATTCGCAGCGCTCGAAAACTGCCTTGGGCGCGCAGGCGCAGAAAAGTTTTTGCATGATGGACTCCTTGTGTAGTACGTCAAAAAGTAAAAACCTACTTTTTGTGCGGCAAAGCCGCATTTTGCTACGCAAAACCAGCCTTCGGCTGTCCTGCGGCCTTCGGCCTTGTGCCGGGTTGATTTGGGGTTTGAAACCAGGCGAAGCCTGGCTTCAAACCGTGTAAACCCAACGCAAAACCAGCGCGGTCTTGGAGGTTCGTTGCCTTTACTTCAAAAAAAGCTGGCTTTGTCGCACAAAAGTAGATTTTCATTTTTTGACGCTTCCTGACAAGCCTTTGCGGATGCCGTGCGTTCCCCCGACATGTTGCGCGGGCGTGTCCGGCATTTTTTGGGCGTGGGCGGAAAGTTCGTTCAGGATACCGCATTGGCGGACATCCTTCGCCACCGGGCAGGCTTTGCGCAGGTTCTGGAGTTGCCGCTTCAGGTTTTGCAGCGTCTCGATGCGGTGGGTCACGTGCGCGATGTGCTCTTCCAACAGCGCGTCGACCCCGGCGCAGCTTGCGTCGGGCGCATCCGCAAAGCGCAGCAATACCCGGATTTCATCCAGACTCATGTCCAGCTCCCGGCAGTGCCGGATAAAGGAAAGCCGCTCGACATGCCGGTCGCCATAAACACGGTAATTCCCTTCCGTGCGCGCCGCCTCCGGCAACAATCCCACGCGCTCGTAATACCGTATGGTTTCCACCTGCGTGCGCGCACGTTTGGCCAACTCACCAATTCGCATGTCTGCACTCCTCCTGTTTCATAACCCACAGGATAACCGCTTGACCCTGTAGCCGCTACAGGGTTTTTACTCTGTTGTAGGCAACGAAACCCCAAGGCCGCGCTGGTTTTTCCTTGGGGTTACCCGGGTTGAAGCCAGGCTTTGCCTGGTTTCAACCCCAAGATAACCCGGAAAAAAGTGGGTTTTCACTTTTTTCCGCTTCCCATAAGGAAAGACATCATGAACACCACGGAATGCGCTTCTCCCGCCGCCGCGTCTTGCGCCTGCTGTCACGCCGGGGAGGCGGCGAACCAGGAAGGCGAGGGCGAGCACTGGGGGCGCTGGGGTGGCGCTTTGTCGTTGGCGTTGCTGGCGGAGGCGCTGGACTTTGCCTTTCCCGGCAATCTCCCGGCCAAGGGGGCGGGAATGGCGTTGGCGCTGGTTTCCATCGCGCTGGCCGGGTTTTCCGTCTATATCGGCGGCTTTGCCGCGCTTTTCAAGGGGCGTTTGAATATCAACGCCTTGATGACCGTGGCCGTGACGGGCGCGTTCCTGATTGGCGAGTGGCCGGAAGCGGCGATGGTGATGTCCCTGTTCGCCATTGCCGAGGCCATCGAGGCGCGCGCCATGGACAGGGCGCGCAACACGCTGGCCGCGCTCATCTCCCTGGCGCCGGAAGAAGCCGAAATCCGGCAGGAAGATGGCGGTTGGCGGCGCGTGGCAATCCAGTCGGTGGCAGTGGGCGCGTTCGCGCGCGTGCATCCCGGCGAGCGCATCCCGCTGGATGGCGTGGTCCACGCGGGCAAGAGCGCGGTCGATCAATCGCCGATCACCGGCGAGAGCCTGCCGGTCGATAAAGCGCCGGGCGATATGCTGTACGCGGGCACCATCAACCAGGACGCCGAACTGGAACTGCGGGTCACGGCGCTCGCTGCGGAAAGCGTGCTGGCGCGCATCGTGCGCACGGTCGAGACGGCGCAGGCGGCGCGCGCGCCCATGCAGCGGTTCGTCGATCGCTTCGCCGCCTTCTACACGCCCGCGGTATTCGCGCTGGCGGTGAGCGTCGCCGCGCTGGCGCCGTGGCTTGCGGGCTGGAGCGTGCAGGAAACGCTCTACAAGGCGCTGGTGCTCCTGGTCATCGCCTGTCCCTGCGCGCTGGTCATTTCCACGCCCGTCACCATCTTCAGCGGCCTGACCGTCGCCGCGCGGCGCGGCATCCTGATCAAGGGCGGCGTCTATCTGGAGGGCGCGCGCAAAATCAAGGCCATCGCGCTGGATAAGACCGGAACCCTCACCGAGGGCAAGCCGCGCCTGTTGGCGTTCGAGACGCTCGACACCCGCCGCGATCCCGCCGAATTGGCGCAACTCGCCCAGAGTCTTGCCGCCCGTTCCGATCATCCGGTCTCCCAGGCCATCGAGGCGGGGCTTGCCGCTGAATTTTCCCTGCGCACGATAGCGGAAGTCACGCAGTTTTCGGCGCTGCCCGGACGCGGCGTGCAGGGAAACCTCCAGGGCAGGGACTACGCGCTGGCCAATCATCGCTGGATAGAAGAGCGCGGACAGTGTTCGCCGCAACTGGAAGCCCGCCTGCGGGCGCAGGAAGAAGCCGGACGCAGCGTCACCCTGCTTACCGACGCCACGCAGGTGTTGGCGATTTGCGCCGCCGCCGATACGCTGAAACCTTCCTCGGCGGCGGCAGTGGCCGAACTGACGCGCCTGGGCGTGACGCCCGTCATCCTGAGCGGCGACAACGCGACCACTACCCGCGCCGTGGGACATCAGGCGGGCATCGAGGAAGCGCACGGCAACCTCTTGCCGGAAGACAAACTCGCCGCCCTGGAGGCGCTGAAGGCACGTTTCGGCGTCATCGGCATGGCGGGCGACGGCATCAACGACGCGCCCGCGCTGGCCCAGGCGGACATCGGCTTTGCCATGGGCGCGGGCACGCACATCGCCATGGAAGCCGCCGACATCGTGGTCATGAACGACGATCTCGCGCGCCTGCCCGAAACCATCCTGCTTTCCCGCCGCGTCCACGGCATCCTCTGGCAGAACATCGCGCTGGCGCTGGGCATCAAATTCGCCTTCCTGCTCGCCGCCCTGCTGGGACACGCTACCTTGTGGATGGCGGTTTTCGCGGACATGGGCGCAAGCCTGCTGGTCATCGGCAACGCCCTGCGCGTACTGCGCAACGCCCACGGCGCGGGGACGGCGCGCGCAGCGGGGAAAAACTAAGTGTTCGTCAAAAAATAAACCCCAACCTGCGGCCTTCGGTCTTGTGCCGGTTCAGTTTGCAAAAAAGGGCAAGCGAGCGCTTCGCCCTTTTTTGGAGTAAAGGCAACGTAACCCCACAGCCGGATGGGCTTGCACCCTGCAAAGGGTTTTGCGTTGGGTTTACACGGCTTGAAGCCAGGCTTTGCCTGGCTTCAAGCCCAAGATAAACCGGCAAAAAATGGGGGTTATTTTTTGACGCCTCCTAACGCGCCGCGCCGGGCGCAGTCGCGGATTCCCCCTCCTGGGGGCCTGCGCCTGGCTGCTCGCTTTCGTTCCCGGTCTTGGGCGCGGATGGCGGGGTAAAACGCCAGCGATCCCAGGCGGCCTTGACCAGGTTGGGGTATTCGGCGCGTCCCAGGCTGCCGTTGTAGCGTCCCAGGGCGCGGAAGAGGTTGCCTTTCTCAATGTTCAGGTAGTGGCGCAGGATGGTGCAGCCGTAGCGCAGGTTGGTGCGCAGATGGAACAGGTTGTCGTCGGGCTGGCCGATGACCTTGACCCAGAACGGCATGACCTGCATGTAGCCCCTGGCGCCGGCGGAGGATACGGCGTACTTGCGAAAACCGGATTCGACCTGGATCAAGCCCAGCACCAACTGCGGATCGAGTCCGGCGCGGGTGGCTTCGTAGTGGATGGCGCGCAGGAGTTCCAATCGGTATTCCGCGTCGGGAATGCGGCTGGCGAGGCGCTCCGACATGGCGGAAAGCCAGGCGAGCGCCTCGGCGTAATCCTTGAAGGAACTGCCCGGCGGCCGCTTGTCGGCAATCGCGCCGGAAAGCGCCGCCCGGACGCTGGCGGACAAGGGTTCATACTGCTGCGCCCCCGCCCAGAGCAGGGACGGGAAAATCCCCAGCAGCAAGACGACAATCAGGCGACGCACAGCCGTTCTCGCAAGAAAGCCAGCAGGTCGCTCTTTTCCAGCAGGGTGGCCGCCGCGTCCTGGCGTCCCTTCCATTCCAGCTTGCCCTCCTTCAGGCCGCGCTCGCCCACGACGACGCGCCCCGGAATGCCGATCAACTCCATGTCGGCAAACAGCACGCCGGGACGCTCATCGCGATCGTCGAGCAACACGTCGAACCCGGCGGCAAGCAGTTCCGCGTACAACTGGTCGGCGGCAGCCCGGACCGCTTCGTTCTTGTGATAACCCATCGGCACGATGGCAATCTGAAAAGGCGCGAGGGCGGCGGGGAAGACGATGCCCTTATCATCGTTTCCCTGTTCGATGGCCGCGCCGACGATGCGCGAGACGCCGATGCCGTAGCAGCCCATTTCCATGACCTGGCGCTTGCCCTGTTCATCCAGGTAGCAGCATTCCAGCGCGCGCGCGTAGGTCGTGCGCAACTGGAAGATATGTCCGACCTCGATGCCGCGGCACAGCGCCAGCGCGCCCTTGCCGTCCGGCGAAGGATCGCCCGCGACCACGTTGCGCAAGTCGGCGACTTCCGGTTCCGGGCAGTCGCGGCCAAGATGGACGCCGGTCAAATGAAAACCCGCCGCGTTCGCGCCGCAGACGAAATCGCCCATGACCGCCACGCTGCGGTCGGCAATGACGCGCACCCTGCGGGTATCCACGCCCACGGGGCCGATATAGCCCGCCTCGCAGCCCAGGAATTCCACGATTTCCGCCTCAGAAGCAAAACGAAAGGGCGCAAGTCCATCGATCTTGCCCGCCTTGACTTCATTCAACACGTGATCGCCGCGCAACAAGAGCAGGGCGAATTGCGGCCTCTCGCCTTCGCGCACCACGGCAATGGCCTTGACCAGCCGGGTGAGCGGAATATGCAGGAATTCGGCGACTTCGGCGCAGGCGGTCTTGTCGGGCGTCGCCACCTTTTGCAGCGGAGCGGCAGCAGTAGCGGCGGGGCGGGGAATGGAGGGCGTCAGGGCTTCGGCCAGTTCCACGTTGGCGGCATAATCGGAATCCGGGCAATAGGCGATGTCATCCTCGCCGGTCTCGGCAATCACATGGAATTCGTGCGATCCCGTGCCGCCGATGGAGCCGGTATCCGCCGCCACGGCGCGAAATTGCAGCCCCAGGCGGGTGAAGATGCGGTGGTAGGTGGCGTGCATCAGCGCGTATTCCCGCTGCAAATCCGCGAAACTCGTGTGAAAGGAGTAGCCGTCCTTCATCAGGAATTCGCGTCCGCGCATGACGCCGAAGCGGGGACGGATTTCGTCGCGGAACTTGGTCTGGATCTGGTAGAAGTGCAGCGGCAACTGGCGATAGCTCTTCACGTCGCGGCGCACCACGTCGGTGATGACTTCTTCATGCGTGGGGCCGATGACGAAATCGCGCTGATGCCGATCCTTGAAACGCAGCAGTTCCGGGCCGTACTTTTCCCAGCGCCCGGATTCCTGCCAAAGCTCGGCGGGCTGCACGGCGGGCATCAGGAGTTCGATTGCGCCCGCGCGATCCATTTCCTCGCGAATGACGCGCTCCACCTTGCGCAACACCCGCAGCCCCAGCGGCATCCAGGTATAGACGCCGGCAGCGGCGCGCTTGATGAGGCCGGCGCGCAACATGAGTTTCTGACTGATTACGTCCGCATCCGCGGGCGCTTCCTTCAAGGTCGTGAAGAAGAAGCGGGAAGATCGCATAAAAAACATCCACTTGACAAAGGGTGCGATTTTACAGGGTGCAATCAAAAATGGAGGAAACAAACGAAGCGCCGCCGCTTGCCGTCCCCTCTCCCCCAATCCTTTGGGGGAGAGGGTGGCGCGTAGCGCCGGGAGAGGGGGCGGCACGGCACGTTGTCCGGGGTTTTCTGGGAACGTTGCAGCCTGCAAGCCCTCCCCTGAGAAAAAAAAGGGGGGTTGCGGCGGTTCGTTTTGCATCCGACTTTGGTGCCTGCTCTACTGCCGCAAACCCCTCCCCAGCCCTCCCCTTGTCAGGGGAGGGCGTATGGCCGCGCTTCGTCTGGGATGAATTATTGACAGGACATCCTCCACTTTGAATTGCACCCACAACGGCAGGTAATTTTGCATGAAAGTTACAATTATGGAAGAATCCGCCCTAAGTCAACAATTTAGCAGGACACATCATGCTCGACCGCGAAGGCTTTCGCCCGAATGTCGGCATCGTCTTGTGCAACGCCAAAAACGAGGTTTTCTGGGGAAAACGGATACGGGCGCATTCCTGGCAGTTCCCGCAGGGCGGCATCAAGCGCGGCGAGACGCCGGAAGAGGCCATGTACCGCGAACTGCACGAGGAAATCGGGTTGCGCCCCGAACACGTGCACATCCTGGGTAGAACCAAGGGCTGGTTGCGCTATGAGGTGCCCACACACTGGATCAGACGCGAATGGCGCGGCTCCTACAAGGGACAAAAACAGATCTGGTTCTTGCTGCGGCTCACCGGCCACGACAGCAGCATTTCCCTGCGCGCATCCGCGCATCCCGAATTCGACGCCTGGCGCTGGCTCGACTATTGGACGCCGCTGGAAAATGTCATCGAATTCAAGCGCGAGGTCTACACCCAGGCGTTGAACGAACTGGCACATTTTCTCGAACAGGGAAAACCCCGGCCACTTTCCGTTGCGCCGGAAGCCGCCTCGGGAGTCGAGGCATGAACGCGAAACGCCATATAACGCTCCTGTGCCTTGGCGCGGCGGCCTTCTGCCTCACCCTCCAGGCCGCGCCGCGCGACGGCGATATTTACGGCTACGGCAAGCGCGACACCTATACCACGGACGAAGACGAAACCGAGCAGGAAGCCTGGAAGGAAAACCCGATCGAACTTCCCGCCTATCCAGAGTCGCAGGACTTCTACAGCTTCGAGGTGAGCGCCGCCGCCAGCAACCGCTTCTTCATCGACACCAAGAATATTCGCATCGGCAATGACGGCGTGGTGCGCTATACCCTGATGATCGTCAGTCCTTCCGGCATAAGGAACATCAGCCACGAAGGCATGCGCTGCCAGAGCCACGAAAAACGCACCTACGCCATGGGACGCATCCAGGCCAAAACCTGGTCGCTTGCGCGCGGCAGCCAATGGACGCGCATCCGCAACGAAACCGCCAACCGCCATCACGCCGCCCTGTTCCAGGATTTCTTCTGCCCGAACGGCCTCCTCGCCAAGGATGTCAAAACTATCCAGCGGGCAATCGAAAAGGAAGGCGAACCCTGGGTCGAAACGCCCTGATTTTTCCGCTTGCGAAGGACATGCGTCATGGGTTTTCCCCTGCGTTACATCGAGCCGGTCTATCGCCCGCCCAGCGAGGCGCGTTCCCTGATCCTGCCGCTGACGGACGGCTGTTCCTGGAATCGTTGCGCCTTCTGCGAGATGTACACCGCGCCGCAAAAACGCTTTCGCGCCCGCGACGCCGCGGAAGTGCTGGCGGGCATCCAGGCGCTGGGCGCGGCAGCGGGCGCGGCGGACATTCGCCGGATATTTCTCGCGGATGGCGACGCGCTGGTCTTGCCGACCCGGCGTCTGCTGGAAGTGCTCCTTGCCATCCGCGCGCACCTGCCCGCCGTGCGTCGGGTTTCCTGCTATGGCCTGCCGCGCAATGTGCGGAAAAAAAGCGTGGCGGAATTGCGGGAACTGGCGGCGGCGGGACTTTCCCTGGTCTATGTGGGCGCGGAATCCGGCGATGACGAGGTGCTTACCCGCATCGACAAGGGCGAAACCTTCGCCAGCACGCTGGAAGCGCTGGAAAAACTGGGCGCGGCCGGCATACGCCGCTCGGTGATGATTCTGAACGGACTGGGCGGCGAAATCCTGAGCGCCGCGCACGCGCAACATTCCGCCGAACTGATGAACGCCGCGCAGCCGGAATACCTGGCAACATTGGTGTTGAGCTTTCCGCAGGGAGAAGCGCGTTTTCGCGCCGCCTTCCCGGAGTGGACGCCGCGCTCCATTTCCGGCCTGCTGGAGGAGATGGCGCGCTTCATCGAACGGCTGGAATTGAAACGCACCGTCTTTCGCAGCGATCACGCTTCCAACTGGCTCTCCTTGCGCGGCAACCTGCCGGAGGACAAGGCAAGACTGCTGGAGCAACTGCGCCTTGCGCTCGCGCACCCCGAAACCGCGCCCCTGCGCCCGGCCTGGGCACGCGGATTATGAAAACGTCAAAAAGTGAAAACCCACTTTTTGTGCGGCTTTGCCGCATCTGGCTTCGCCAGACCAGCCTTTGGCTGTCCTGCGGCCTACGGCCTTGTGCCGGTTCAGTTTGCAAAAAAGGGCAAGCGGAGCTTGCCCTTTTTTGGAGGAAAGGCAAGGAAACCCACTACCTTCCGTCCGTCCGGTCGTAGGGGCGCACTGCGTGCGCCCGCTGGCCGTCACGCGGCGGATGATGATTCACGGGCGCACGCAGTGCGCCCCTACGAGAACCGTGCAGACCGCGCTGGTTTTGCGTTGGGGTTTTAACGGTTTGCAGGCGAAGCTTGCTTTGCCTGCAAACCCAAAATAGATCGGCAAAAAGTAGGGTTTTACTTTTTGACGATTTCCTGAAGGAGTCGTATGACGGAATTTACCGGCGGCAATCGCATTACCCTGCTTTGTTGCGGCGAGGCATATTTTCCTGCGCTTCTCAAGGAGATCGCGGCGGCGCGGCGGGAAATCTTCTTGCAGACCTATATCTTTGCCAACGACGCCATCGGCCAGGCGGTCGCGGCGGCGCTCATGGAGGCGGCGCGGCGTGGCGTCCAGGTGCGGGTGCTGGTCGACGGCTTCGGCTCGCGGGATTTCATCGCCACCTATGGCGAAGCCTTGCGCGCGGCGGGCGTGGCGGCGCTGGTGTTTCGCGAGGAAATCGCCCGGCTATCCAGCGTGTTCAGCCTGCGCCGCCACCGCCTGCGCCGCCTGCATCGCAAACTCGTCGCCATCGACGAGCGCGTCGCCTTCGTCGGCGGCATCAACATCATCGACGACAGCAACGTCCCCGCCCATATCGGCCCGCGCCTCGATTATTCCGTGCGCGTGGAAGGGCCGCTGCTGGTTCCGATCTGGAACACCCTGCGGCGCGACTGGGAAAAGGTCGCCTGGGTCAGCCTCAAGCATCGCGATCGCCTGCCCGCCAACGATCTGCCGCGCCCGCAGGTGGCGGGCTTCCAGCAGGCGGCCTTCTTGCTGCGCAACAGCGTCCGCCATCGCAACACCATCGCCAACGCCTATCTGGAAGCCATGCGCGCCGCGCGCGTTTCCATCCTCATTGCCAACGCCTATTTCTTTCCCGGCGCGCGCTTTCGCCGCGCCTTGATCAACGCCGCCCAGCGCGGCATTCGCGTCACCGTGCTGGTGCAGGGCAAAAGCGACCACCCCATGCTGCACTACGCCGCGCAAACGCTCTGCGGCCTGCTGCTACGCGCGGGCGTGCGCATCTTCGAGTACCAGCAAGGCTTCCTGCACGCCAAGGTCGCGGTCATCGACCAGAAGTGGGCTACCGTCGGTTCCTCCAACATCGACCCCTTCAGTCTGTTCCTGGCGCGGGAAAGCAACGTCGCCGTCCTGGACGGCCAGTTTTCCGTGGAACTGGAAGCCAGCCTGCACCAGGTCATCGCCAACGGCGCGCAGGAATTGACCCCGAACACCCTGGGACGCCAGTCCTGGCGCACCCGCCTGCTGCGCTGGCTTTGCTACGGCCTCGTCCACCTGATGACCGCGCTGGGACTCAGAGGACAAGGCAAGAAATCATGACCCGCAAGCCCCCTGCATATCCGTGCCAGCGCGGCGGCTCCGCCAGCGGGCAATTCCCCGGCAAGCAAGCCGTTGAAGCAGAGCTTGAGGTAATAGCGCAAAAAGCGACTACACTAGGCAGTCTGTTGAATAAAGTTCTCACTAAAACGCCATGAGGAGGCAAAATGCGCTATTTTCAATTTAATGTAAACGAAGACGAAAAAAATTATGAAAAAATCATAATTTTTGGGATTGATTTTGAGGTGGAAAATGGGGAAAGAATCTGGGTCGAAGAATTGTTTGAAAGACACTTAAATGGCCATCCTATGGCTCTTCTGAGAATTTTAAAGATGAATAAAAGAAAAAGACTTCTCCCGGAAATTGGTTATACGGATACTAGCGCTTTAATTGTTCGAAAAGATTGTTTTGATGCTTTAGAAACGAAATTTCTTGGATTGACGACAATTCCAGTCATGGCAGAGAGATTCGAGGTCATCTATTATGTCCTGTGGTTCAATGAGTGTGTGGACTGTGTAGACTGGGATCATTCAGAATATTATCCTTGGCCAGAGGGGACGGTATTGAGACCTTGGCACAACCCAAGGGCCAATTGGTTTATTCGTCCCGCTTTGGATAAAACGAAACTCCCCGAAAATTTGGATGTTTTCAGGTTGAAAGAATGGGGAGGCCCATTTAATTTCTTTGTAAATGAAAAAGTAGCAGAGAAAATTTCCACAATCAACAATGCGGAAAAGTTTGTTGATTTCAGGGAGCTTGATTGTTACTGAAATGAATAAACCATTCCGTTTCATGACGGCTTTATTCTCCGTCATTCCAGTTCTAACCGCGCTGTTGCTGTTCGGGAATGTCGCCGCATTTGAAAAGCGTTCCTGGGCAGAAGACGGGGAGATGCTGTCGGCGAAGGCTATTGATGCGCCAGAGGCAACAATGAAGTATGGCACAGAAATCACTCAGGCCGTCTGGAAGAGTATTATGGAAGGCAGTTTCAAGGTGCACCCATGAAAACGAAACAACTCTGGCACATGTATTACCCAGGCATGGATGTCGTAGAACTTGAAAAGT